>CASEFF010000170.1 GCA_949287115.1 uncultured Bacillota bacterium
CTTTTTTCATACTTATTCGATTATACCACAAGCCCATGGCAAATGATATAAAAATCATGTGAATATTGCCCCTATCCCTTTACATTTTCAGCCTTTTAGAGTAGTATTAATTACATGCGGACACGACGGATATCGCGTCGTGTCTATATGATATCAAGTACAAACATCACACCAGGGAGGTCATTTTATGAAACGAAAACCAAACATTGCAGTAGTGGGCGCGACGGGAGTGGTCGGCTCGACATTTTTAAAAGTTCTTGAGGAGAGAGATTTTCCTTTCGAGAACATATACATGATGGCGTCGGCAAAATCGGCGGGAAAGAAACTGACCTTCAAGGGCAAGGAATACACGGTCGAAGAGCTCACCGAACATTCCTTCGATAAACCTATAGATATCGCCCTGTTCTCGGCAGGCGGATCCACCAGCGCGAAGTTCGCCCCTATAGCTGCATCAAAAGGCGTCATAGTCGTGGACAACAGCAGCCAGTGGAGGATGGACGAGAACGTTCCGCTCGTGGTACCTGAAGTCAACCCTCAGGATATAAGCTGGAACAAGGGCATCATAGCAAACCCCAACTGCTCCACCATCCAGGCCATGGTGGCTCTGAAGCCGCTTCAGGACAAATACGGCATAAAGAGAGTCGTTTACTCCACGTATCAGGCCGTTTCCGGCTCCGGCGTAAAGGGCATAAACGACCTGAAGAACGGTCTTGCGGGAAACGACGAAGATCTGCAGGCATACCCTCATCCTATAGCAGGCAACTGCCTGCCTCACATAGACGTGTTCACGGAAAACGGCTATACGAAGGAAGAGATGAAGATGATAAACGAGACCCACAAGATCCTCGGTGACGACGACATAAAGGTGACCGCCACGACGGTAAGAGTCCCTGTTTTCGACTCCCACAGCGAATCCATCAACATCGAACTTGAAAAGCCGTTCGAACTTGACGACGTCATCGAACTCTTCAGGAATTCACCGGGCATCATTGTGCAGGATGACGTTGAGAACAACGTATATCCGCTGGCAAGGGATGCAGCCGGTACAGACGATGTGTATATCGGACGTATCAGAAGGGATTTCTCGGTCGACAACGGACTCAACATATGGGTCGTTGCAGACAACATCAGAAAGGGCGCTGCCACCAACGCCATCCAGATCGCGGAGCAGCTCCTCAAGGAGATGGACGACTGACATCACCGGTCGCAGCAAAACAGATGATACAGCCGACATGATGATCGATAAAAAACGTGCCTGCCGGTCTTTCCGGTAAGCACGTTTTTTGATTTCTCATATTTACTTTCTTTATTTTCGCTTTTATTTCCCTTATTTTTTCTTCGCGACCTTCGTCTGTATCAGCTTCACCAGCTGTATCACAGGCAGGTTGAGGAACGCGAGTCCGTACACCGTCAGCAGCTGCGGTATGCCCAGCGTCTGCACCTTGAAGACGTGATCGATGGCCGGTACGGCGAGAGCTATCGTTATGAGCACGAAGCCCACCAGGAATGCCCCTATCAGATACTTGTTGTTCCAGAACCTCTTCGTGAAAATCACCGGCCTGTCGGACTTACAGTTGAATCCGTGGAACAGCCTGCTTGTACAGAGAGTACCGAAGGCCATGGTGCTGCCCAGCAGAGCGCTGCCGCCAAGCTCTCCTGCCGTGAACCATCCGTTGAGTCCCATCAGGAACGCCAGCACGGTCATCACGCATATGGATACTCCTCCTATACCTATCTTTGCAAGGAAGCTCTTCGTCAGTATCGACTCATCCGCAGGACGCGGCTTTTCCTTCATCAGCTCCTTCGTATGAGGTTCCAGTCCCAAAGCTATAGCCGGCAGACTGTCCGTCAGCAGGTTTATGAAAAGCAGATGCACCGGTGCGAAGGGTACCGGCAGAGCGCATACGGAAGCGAACAGCACCGTAAGTATCGCTCCGAAATTGCCCGAGAGCAGGAACTGTATGGAGTGTTTTATGTTCTTGTATATGTTCCTGCCGTTTTCCACCGCCTTGACTATGGTGGCGAAATTATCGTCCGTCAGCACCATCGCCGCGGCATCCTTTGACACTTCACTGCCCGTTATACCCATTGCCACGCCTATGTCGGCCTGTTTCAACGCGGGAGCATCGTTGACACCGTCTCCCGTCATGGCGACGATGTTGCCCTTATCCTGCCATGCCCTGACTATCCTTATCTTGTGCTCCGGCGAAACCCTGGCGTATACGGAGATGTTCTCTACGTAGTCCTTGAGTTCCTCATCGCTCATGCCGTCTATGGACGAGCCCTCGCATGCCTCAGAGTCATCCTTCAGTATACCGATCTTTCTGGCTATGGCCGCCGCCGTGATCTTATGGTCGCCCGTTATCATTACAGGCTTTATCCCCGCGCTGATACACTCTGCCACCGCTGCCATTGATTCCTCCCTCGGAGGGTCCATCATCGATATCAGACCGAGGAACGTCAGGTCCTTTTCATCCTCCGTTCCCGGCTCGAATCCCTTTTCTATTTCCTTATATGCAAAGGCCAGCACGCGCAGGCCGTTCCTTGAAAACGTCTCGTTGCACTCTTCTATGGCCCTTATGTCATCGTCGTTTACGGTCCTTACGCCGTCCGGCGTCTGTATCGACGTCACGCGCTTCAGCAGCACATCCACGGCGCCCTTCGTTATCATGACGTTTTCCGCGCCGCCAAACAGCGCAGCTCTTTCTCCCGTCATGCAGTGACACGTGGACATCAGCTTCCTGTCGCTGTCAAACGGTATCTCCGCGGTCCTCGGACATGCTTCCCTCTCGTCTCCGTAAGGTATGCCCAGCTTCTCGCCGACGTTTATGAGAGCCGTCTCCGTAGGATCGCCTATCCCGGCTCCGTCCGCTATGGTCGAGTCGTTGCACAGCATGCTGGCGGCGAGGAGCTCCCTCTCCTCGCTTCTGCTCATATCCATTTCCGTGCTGTGGATCCTGCGGCCGTGTACGTAATAGTCCTCCACCGTCATCCTGTTCTGTGTCAGAGTACCGGTCTTGTCAGAGCATATGACGGAAACGCTGCCCAGCCCTTCTACGGCCTGCAGCTTCCTTATTATGGCGTGCTCCTGCGCCATCTTCTGCGTTCCGAAGGAAAGCACTATGGTCACTATGGAGCTGAGAGCCTCCGGTATGGCGGCTACTGCCAGCGCCACGGCGAACAGGAAGGCATCGCCTACCGGCTCTCCCCTGAACACGCTTATGCCGAACAGTATACCGCAGAATATCAGTATCAGTATGGACAGCTTCTTACCGAAATTATCGAGGTTTATCTGCAGCGGCGTCTTCTTTTCCGACGTCGTCTTCAGCAGCGTGGCTATCTTGCCCACCTCCGTCTCCATACCTATGGATGTTACGATGAACTCGCCTCTGCCGTATGTCACGAAACTGCCCGAATACACCATGTTGAGCCTGTCGCCCAGCGGCACCGTATCTTCTATGACGTCTTCGTCCTTTTCCACGCCCAGACTCTCTCCCGTCAGGGCGCTCTCGTCTATCTTCATGCCCGCGTTGGTTATTATCCTGCCGTCTGCCGGTACAAAATCGCCTGCCTCAAGGCTTACGATATCGCCGACCGTTATCTCCGATGCCGGTATCTTCACGAATGCGCCGCCCCGCAATACCTTCGCCTCGGGCGCCGACATCTTTTTAAGACTGTCCAGCGACTGTTCGGCCTTCAACGTCTGAACGGTTCCCAGTATGGCGTTTATCGTTATTACCACCAGTATTACCACCGTACTCTCCACATCTCCCAGCACTCCCGAGATTATGGCCGCGAATATCAGTATTATGACGAGAAAATCCCTGAACTGTTCGAGGAATATCCTGACGGTTGACTTTTTCTTTCCCTCAGCCAGCTCATTGGGCCCGTACTTTTCCCTGTTGGCCGATATCCGCTCCTCATCCAGCGGCTCCGTGCTTCCGTTGACCGCCATCATGGCTTCTTCGCCGGTCATCTTGTAAAATTCCTTCATGCAATGCTCCTTCCGTTCATCGTGTCAGCCTGCATCCATGCCATATCTCCGCTAAAAATCAAAAAGACTCCTACCGCATGGATTGATGCGATAAAAGTCTCGCAATTTCATTACGCACCGGATGATATATCATCGCGCTGTCGATAGCGTAAACACTTCACGTGTATGCTACTCCCTTTCATCAGTGATCGCGCCTGTCGCAAAACGCGTTCTTTTCATTTAAGTGTATGATATATCCCTTTTGGCTCCGTGTCAACGCTTTTTCTAAAAAGTCCACTCACTCTCCCTGAAACCTACAAGAATCCTGTCTCCGTCTATGAGTATCGGTCTTTTTACCAGCATCCCGTCGGAAGCCAGCAACGCTATCTTCTCTTCGTCCGTCATCTCCGGAAGCCTGTTTTTCAGATCCAGCGCCCTGTACTTCATACCGCTGGTGTTGAAGAACTTCTTTACCGGATATCCGCTCCTTGCGATCCAGTCTTTCAGCTCTTCTGCCGTAGGATTGTCCTCGACTATATGTCTGTCTTCAAACTCGACACCGAGATCTTCCAGGTGCTTCTTCGCCTTTCTGCACGTCGAACACTTGGGATACTCTATGAACAGCATGTCTTTCTCCTTTCACATGCGGCACGAACATGCCGCCGAAATACGAAAAGGAGCTGCGCCGAAGATCGTACCGATCTTTCCGTCCAACAGCTCCTTTATCCTGCAGATCGATCATCCGCTCTTACGCTTCAGCGGACTCCACAACATTCCTGCCGTCGTAATAGTTACAGTTAGGGCAAACTCTGTGTGGAAGCTTTGGCTCGTGGCACTGAGGACAGATGGAAAGTCCCGGTGCTTTCATCTTCATATTTGCGGATTTTCTCTTATCTCTTCTCGCCTTTGAAGTTTTTCTCTTAGGTACTGCCATTTTTTACACCTCCTTCTGTGCCATTTTGCGTATGATATATATACCTTATCGATATCTGTCAAATGATTCGCAACTTCTAAAGTATACATTCATTCGATATGACTTGTCAATACTTATTTTCCCGTTACGATATTGAACGTATCTCTTGCTATCATCAGCTCCTCGTTGGTAGGGATGAGGATAATGGCCACCTTGGAGTCTTCTCTGGAGATTATCATCTCCTTGCCTCTTACCTTGTTCTTTACGACGTCCAGCTTGATGCCCAGATTGCCCAGATCGTTACAGATGATGTCTCTCATGGCGATGTCGTTCTCACCTACGCCTGCCGTGAACACGATGGCGTCAACGCCGTTCATCTCTGCGATGTATGCTCCGATGTAGAACCTTACCTTATGAGCGAACACCTTCAGCGCCAGCATGGCTCTTTCGTTTCCGTCTTCGGCAGCGGCCTCGATGTCTCTGAAATCGCTGGAAACTCCGGAAATACCCAGTACGCCGGACTTCTTATTAAGTATCTCGTTGGCTACGCCCTGATCGAGACCTTCCTTCTCTCTGATATACGTAACGATGGCCGGGTCGATATCTCCGCTCCTGGTGCCCATTACGAGGCCCTCCAGCGGTGTGAATCCCATGGACGTGTCTATGCACTTACCTCTCTTTATGGCCGTTACGGAAGCTCCGTTGCCCAGATGGCATGTTATGAGCTTAAGGTCATCGAGGTTCACGTTCAGTATATCCGCAGCTCTCTCGGCAACGTACTTGTGGCTGGTGCCGTGGAAGCCGTATCTTCTGATACCGTACTTTTCATAATACTCGTAAGGGATAGCGTAGATATATGATTCAGGAGGCATCGTCTGATGGAAAGCAGTGTCGAATACCGCAACCATCGGAGTGTCAGGCATGAGCTCCTTGCATGCCGCTATACCGAGAAGGTTAGGCGGATTGTGGAGCGGAGCCAGATCCACGCACTCTTCCAGCGCTTCTATCACCAGATCGTCGATGAGTACGGAGTGGGCGAATTTCTCACCTGCGTGTACTACACGATGTCCTACAGCACCGATCTCGCTCATATCCTTCACTACGCCGTGGTTCTCATCCTGTATGGCCATGAGAACGTGCGATATGGCATCCTTATGATCTTCCATAGGTACGATGAGCTGGAACTTCTCCATGCCTGTCTTCGTGTGAGTTATCACCGAACCGTCCATTCCTATTCTCTCTACCAATCCCTTGCAGAGAAGCGATTCGTTCGTCATATCCAGTACCTGGTATTTGAGCGAAGAACTTCCGCAGTTGATTACTAAAACTTTCATTTTGATTCCTCCATTTTCGAATTACTAAAGCAACTATATTATTATACCCTTTAGGCCGCCATGTTTCAATACCTTTAGCTATTTTCACAAATTTTCGGCTCCAGCAGAGCCCGTCATCGCCTCAGGCATCGCCCCTTCATCTCATATACGGGCGCTGCACCCTGTCCGAAAACTCATAAAGGTCCCTGCCCTTTATGA
>CASEFF010000171.1 GCA_949287115.1 uncultured Bacillota bacterium
CATAGTGCAGACATAGGAAAAACCATAACGGCGGAGATAGGCACGCCTGTCAGTTTTGTGTACGACATGCAGGTGGAGAGCTCCATCCAGCAGGGTCGTTACTACGCGGACATCGCCCGCAATTATCCATATGAGGAGATGGTAGGTGGCGATATGATGGTCAGGAAGGAGCCGATAGGTGTGATAGCCTGCCTGACACCGTGGAACTACCCTCTCTATCAGGAGACGTCCAAGATATTCCCGGCCATGGCGGCAGGCAACTGCGTCGTGCTCAAACCGAGCCAGATCGCGCCGGTATCGGCCTTCGTGCTTGCGGAAGCCGCTGATGAAGCGGGACTGCCGCCGGGAGTTATGAACATAGTGACCGGCAGAGGCGGTGAAGTCGGCGCGCTGCTGGCGGAGCATGAGGACGTGGACATGGTGTCGTTCACCGGCTCTACGGAGCAGGGAAAGAAGGTCGGCATGTCGGGCATCGGGAGCAATGTGAAAAAGGTTGCTCTGGAGCTGGGCGGCAAGTCGGCTGCGGTGATACTCAGATCGGCTGACATGGAAAAGGCGGCCGACGATATAATGGCGGGATGTTTCTTCAATACGGGTCAGATATGTTCCGCTCTGTCAAGGATGCTGGCGCCCGTGGAAATGAAGGACAGACTTGAGGAATACATCGTTTCAACCATCGAAAATTACATCGTCGGGGATCCGGAAGATGAAAAGGTGATGATAGGGCCTCTTGCCGGCAGGAAAGGCTTTGACAAGGTGTGCGGATATATTTCGCTGGGCCTTGAAGAAGGGGCGAGGATGCTGGCGGGCAGCATACCGGACGGATGTGATGACGGCTACTACGTATCGCCTGTCGTATTTACGGATGTCACGCGTGATATGGTCATAGCACGTGAGGAGATATTCGGACCTGTACTCAGCATCATATATTACGAGAGCGAGGATGAAGCCCTCGAAATAGCCAACGACTCCATATACGGCCTGGCGGGAGCCGTGTTCAGCGAGAAGGCGGAGGCGCTGGAGTTTGCAAAGACGATGAGGGCAGGAACGATAAACGTGAACAACGGTAATTTTTCCATCGAGGTGCCGTTCGGCGGCTATAAGCAGTCGGGACTCGGCCGTGAAAACGGAGCGGCCGGATTCGATGAGTTCATGGAGATAAAGTCCGTGATGCTGTAGCGCATACGCTTATCCGGCAAATAATAACCCCGGTCGACTCCACAGTATGAAAAAAGAGGAGCCGGCCGGGGTTTTAACTTTATGCGATGTTTACAGCGGCAGAAATTCAGGCTTTCGCTGATCGAATATACAGTAGTATCTGAATCCTATGGCTCTTGCCAGCTCCACCGCATCGTCGAAGTGGAACCTGTAGTGCTCCGGTGAATGGGCGTCGGAACCGAAGGTCAGGATCTCGCCGCCAAGCTCCTTGTATCTTCGGAGTATGGATTCCCTCGGGAGCCATGTACCGGTGCCGTATTTGAAGCTGGAAGTGTTTATTTCCAGTCCTTTTCCGCTGCTTACAAGGAGCCTGAGTATCTCGTCTATGACGTCCTCGAAGGGAGCGTAATCGTACAGCTCGCCAATATACCTGTCGAGGATGCTGAAATGACCGACAACATCGTAGTTGTCGAATTTCCTGAGGCAGTCGTACATGTAGGTGTAAAAATCCTCAAGCATTGCCGGACTGTCGACGCCTGTAAAGTCGAAGGTGTAGAGGTCGGTGTCGCGGAGACAGTGGAAGGATCCCAGTATTATGTCGTAGGGAAAGGCGTCGATGATGGAGTTTGCCGCATCGAACTGACCTTCCATGATGCCGACTTCCAGGCCTATCTTTATGTCCATGATGCCGCGATACTTTTCGCGGGCTGCCAGCATGGTCTCCTGATACTTTTTGAAATCTATCGTAAACGGGAACTCCGGATCCGGATATCCGGGATCGTAGTGGTCCGTGACGGCAAGCGTCTTTATTCCCTGATCCGCCGCGCCTTTCAGCATGTCTTCGACCGAAACGTAACAGTCGTCGGAAAATCCCGTATGGGTGTGAAAGTCGCAGTCGGGCATGTGTGTGTTTATGTCGCTTTTCATTATGTTGATCATCCCTTTCGCTTTTGTAGTCTGTTCTTTGTCTCGGCAGCCGTATCGCCGCGCAGTTTTTCGGCCTTCACGAAGTCCAGCTCGAACCAGAACGTCGTGCCTTTGCCGACGGTGCTGTCGACGCCGAAGTTGGATTTGTGCAGCGACAGGATCTCCTTTACTATGGAAAGACCGAGTCCGGACCCTTCGGAGGCCCTTACCATGTTGGAGCTGGCTCTGTAATATCGCTCCCATACGTGCTTGAGCTCTTCCGGCGCGATGCCGACACCGTGATCCTCCACCTGACAGAGCACGTATCTGCCCCGGCGTTTGAGGTTTATCATCACCACTTTGTCAGTCCCGGCAAACTTTATGGCGTTTGTCAGCAGGTTGGAAATGACCTGCTTTATCTTCTCCTCGTCGCCGTTTACGATGTAGTTGGCGCTGCAGTTCAGTTTGAAGGTGTAGCCCTGCTCGTCCTCCATGATCTTGTATGTGTTGAGTATGCTGCGGGCCGCATCGGTGATGCTGAAATCTCCGCGTTCGAGCACCATCTTGCCCGACTGCATCCTTGACAGGGACAGGAGGTCGCCTACCAGCATGTTGAGCCTGTCGGCTTCATCTATTATCACCTGCAGGTGCTGTTCCCTCTTTTCGGGATTGTTGCCGGAAAGATCTCTGATCATTTCCGCGTAGGATTTTATCATCGTCAGCGGCGTCCTCAGATCGTGTGATACGTTGGCGATCAGGTCTTTCTGCAGCATGTCGGATTTTTCCAGCTCTATGGACGCACGCGTCAGCGTATCCGCGAGATTGTTTATCTCTGTGTAGTGACCGCCCTTGAACACGATGCCGTACTGACCGTCGGCCAGTTTTTCCGCGGAGCGCGTTATCATCCTTATAGGTCTCGTTATCCTTATGGAAAGATAAAATGAGATGAGGCATGCCACGGCCAGCGAGATGAACGTCACGTATATCAGCTGGTTCATCAGTATTTTTATCGTGGAAGAAACCGGGTAGAGCGGTGAGAATATGTAAACGAGCATGGATTCCTTGTCGTCTGCCGTAAGGAGCTTACCGTAGGCGAGGACATCCTTGGCATCGTCGCTCTTTATCCTCCTGTATACCGAATCGGTCTGTTCTTCCAGCATTATCTTGTTAAGCACATCGATCTGGTCCACATAGTACCGGGCGACGGTGCTGTCGCCGGAAGGACGGAAATACGTGGTCTCTCCGTCCTGAGACACCACGTATATGAACATATCGTTGGTATTGGATATGTCTTCCACCGTATCGAGAAATTTCTCGTTGCTCTTGCGCTCGTAGGTGGACTCTATGTTCCTCGCCACGCTCCTCGTCTGCTCGTCCTTCATCACGCCGTAAAAGCTGTTGAGGAAGAACACCTGAAAGAACCACAGCACTATCATCAGAAATGCGGCGAAGAGTATAAAGTACAGCCATGTTTTGAATTTAATGCTCTTCGAGTCGAGTCTAAGCTTCAAATTTGTAACCTACCCCTCTGAGTGTAACTATGAAATCCCTGTATTTGCCCAGATTGTTCCTGAGATTCTTGATGTGGGTGTCTATGGTCCTGTCGTCTCCGAAGAAGTCGTAGCCCCATATATCCGACAGCAGTTTGTCCCTTGAGAGGGCGATGTTCTTGTTTTCCACCAGATAGAAGAGCAGATCGTACTCCTTCGGAGTCAGCTCCACTTTCTCGCCGTCCACATATACCGTCCTTGCAGGTATGTTTATCTCCAGACCGTCGAACTTCATCACCTTTTCCGCCGGCTTTTCCGTCGCGCTGTTTCTGGCGAGCACGGCGTTCACCCTTGCCATCAGCTCCTTGGGACTGAAAGGCTTTACGACATAGTCGTCTATGCCCAGCTCAAAACCGAAGAGCTTGTCGTATTCCTCGCTTCTTGCCGAAAGCATGATGATAGGTATATCCTTTATCTTCTTTATCTCCTTGCAGGCGGAAAATCCGTCCAGCTTCGGCATCATTATATCCATTATGATGAGGTCGTAATCGTTGAGCTTGCAGAGACCTACGGCAGTCATGCCGTCCGAAGCCTCGGTTATCTCGTGACCGTTGAATTCGGAATATTCCCTTATGACCTCTCTGATCTTCTGTTCGTCGTCTGCTACCAATATCTTAGCCATATATAAAACCTCCTTCTTGTTATCTTCATCTATATAAGTTGAGAATAAATGTTCTATGTGATTTGCACATGAAGCTTCTGTAGTGATTCTATCACAATTTGTTGGCGAGGTACAGAATTTGTGTTATAATCACAATGGATAATTAGGCAACGGGAAAGGAGGTGAAAAACATGTTGAAAAAGCTTTTAAGAGCCGTGTTCACCATAGCCGGAGCGATAGTAGGGTACGGTGTGTTCTCACTGGCAAGGTTCTGCATCACCCTTGCGGGTCATGAGGAGCTTGTCGATTTTTCCGGTGCTCAGGAGCTGTGCATCGCAGCGTTATTCGCAATCATTTTCGGTTTAATATTTTTCAGACTTACACCGACCATCAAGAAGCAGGGAAACAAGATGGCGAACAATATTGAGTCCAACCTGAAGAAGGTGTCGGTCAACGACCTTGTAATGGGTACCGTCGGCCTCATCGCAGGACTCATCATCGCGTTCCTGATAAGCCAGATCTATGTCGGGATAACGATACCGTCCCTCGATGTGATACTGAATATCATCACATATATTATACTGGGATATCTGGGTATCGTGATAGCCACCAGGAAGGGCAACGACATAAGGACGGCGTGGAACAGATCCAAGCTGGTGGCCTCGGTGGGAGGAAGCAAATCGTCCAGATCCAAGAACGAACCGACTCCGAAGATATTCGATACCAGCGTCATCATAGACGGCAGGATAGCCGATATCATGAAGACCGGGTTTATCGAAGGAAGCATCGTCATACCGGAGTTCGTTCTGGTGGAGCTGAGGCACATCGCCGACTCTTCTGATGCTCTCAAGAGGAACAGGGGCCGCAGAGGTCTTGATATCCTCAACAAGATACAGGAGGAGTACGGCATAGAGATCTACAATACGGAGGCGGAAAAGGCCCTGGATGAGATACCGGAAGTGGACGTCAAGCTCCTGAAGCTGGCGCAGATAATGAACGGCAAGGTCGTGACCAACGATTTCAACCTCAACAAGGTGGCAGGCATAAAAGGCGTGGAAGTGCTCAATATAAACGAGCTGGCCAATACACTCAAGCCTGTCGTACTGCCGGGCGAGGAGATGATACTCTCTCTCGTAAAGGAAGGTAAGGAGAACAATCAGGCCGTGGCGTACCTGGATGACGGTACGATGATCGTCGTCGAAGACGGAAAGCGCTTCATAGGACAGACCATCAAGGTCACCGTTACCAGCGTGTTGCAGACTTCCGCAGGAAGGATGATATTCGCCAGACCTGCGGGCAACAGATGATGGGCTGATGACGGCCTGACGATGGCTTATAGTATCGATAACGCGGGAAGATCATATGTACAGAGGAAGTAAGGTCGCAGCTGTCATAGCTGCGGCAGGCAAAGGCGAACGTGTCGGAGGACCGGTGCCGAAACAGTATCTTGACATGGGCGGGGAGCCCATGCTGGTGAAGACTGTCAGGTGTTTTTCGAAGGCAGCCGAGGTGGATGAGATATTCATCGTGACAAACGCGGAGTATACGGACCGCTGCCGCAGAATGCTGGAGGATCACGGAGTCTGCAAGGTGAGTGCGGTCGTGCCGGGCGGGCGTGAGAGACAGGATTCGGTATACAATGCTCTCATGGCCGTCGCAAAGGAATGTCCGGACGCGGAATATGTGCTGATACATGACGGCGCCAGACCTTTCGTGACAGGCAGGGTCATAACGGACGTTTTGGAGTCGGTATGCAGCCACGGCGCCGCCGTGGCCTGCGTGCCGATGAAGGACAGCCTCAGGGTGGCTGACGGAGAAAGCAGCAGAGCCGTTGACAGGAGCAGATATTTTGCCGTGCAGACGCCTCAGGGCTTCAGGACGGACGTCATACTGGGCGCCTATGAGGCTGCGTTTGCAAAAGGGTTTTACGGTACCGATGACGCCGTGCTTGTGGAGCGGACAGGTCATGACGTTGCAGTGGTGACGGGAGATTACGCCAATATAAAGGTGACGACGAGAGAGGATATGCCGATGGAGATCAGAACAGGTACGGGATTTGACGTACACGCCTTTGCGGAAGGGCGAAAGCTGGTGCTGGGCGGAGTGGAGATTCCGTGGGACAGAGGGCTTGACGGTCATTCGGACGCCGATGTCCTGGTGCATGCCCTGATGGATGCGCTGCTGGGCGCCGCCGCTCTCGGCGATATAGGCCTTCATTTTCCCGACACCGATGAGCGCTACAGAGGAATATCCAGCCTCAGCCTGCTGAGACAGGTGAAAGCGCTGATCTCGGAGAAGGGATATTCCGTCGTGAACGCGGATATCACGGTCATGGCGCAGAGACCGAAGATCAGACCTCATATAGAGGCCATGCGGGACAATATAGCAGAGGCTCTGGAAATTGATAGGGACAGGATAAATATAAAGGGGACTACCACCGAGCGCCTCGGATTCGTGGGGCGTGAGGAAGGCATAGCTGCCGAAGCGGTATGCTCCCTGTGCAGATAAGGAGAGACGTGTAATGAGATTATCGAAGATGCATTTGAAAACGTTGAGGGAGGTACCGGCGGAGGCTGAGATCCCGAGTCATATCCTCATGCTGAGGACCGGCATGATAAGAAAACTGGCGTCGGGCGTTTACGGATTCATGTCACTGGGCTGGAGGACGATCAGGAAGATAGAAGGGATCGTCCGTGAGGAGATGGACGCCGCCGGAAGTCAGGAGATCCATATGTCGGCAGTACAGCCGGCGGAACTCTGGCAGGAGTCGGGCAGATGGGACGCATACGGTCCCGAGCTCTGGAGGATAAAGGACAGGCACGGGCGCGAGTTCTGTCTAGGACCGACCCATGAGGAGATATTCACGGACATAGTGAGGAACGACGTCAGCTCATACAGACAGCTGCCGATGAACCTCTATCAGATACAGACGAAGTACAGAGATGAGGCGAGGCCGAGATTCGGTCTCATGAGGAGCAGGGAGTTCATCATGAAGGACGCCTACTCCTTCGACAGGGACGACGAGGGGCTCGATCAGAGCTATCGCGATATGTACGCGGCATACGAGAAGATATTCACAAGGTGCGGCCTTGATTTCAGACCTGTAGAGGCAGACAACGGAGCGATAGGCGGCAGCAACTCCCACGAGTTCACCGCCATATCGGAAGTGGGAGAGAGCGAGATCGCATACTGCGAACACTGCTCCATGGCTGCTACCGTTGAACGTGCGGAGTGCAGGGATGCGGAGGCTCAGGACGATATGGATATGCTCCCTATGGAGGAAGTCCATACTCCGGGGACGAAGACAATAGAAGAAGTGGCCGACTTTTTAGGCATGGATCAGGAGCAGACCATGAAGGCGCTGCTGTTTGTGACATACGACAACGAAGGCAAGGAAGCCGGATACGTGGCGGCTTTCGTAAGGGGAGACAGAGAGCTCAACATGACGAAGCTGGTAAACGCCCTCGGCATACCGGAGCACGCCATCGAGTTTGCCGACGAGGAAAAGATGGGAGTCGCGACGGGATGTGTTGGAGGCTTCACGGGGCCTGTAGGCCTGCACGACTGCACCATAGTAGTGGACAGCGAGCTGCCGGGACTTAAGAATCTCTGCGCCGGAGCATGTAAGGAGGATCATCACCTCAAGAACGTGAACTACGGCAGGGATTACGAAGGCGACATAGTCACGGATATAAAGGTGCTGAAGGAAGGAGATCCGTGTCCTGTATGCGGTGCTCCGATAAAGCACGCCCGCGGCATAGAAGTGGGACAGGTGTTCAAACTGGGTACGAAGTACAGCGAATCGATGAACGCGTATTACAAGGATGAGAACATGAAGGATCATCCTATCGTCATGGGCTGCTACGGCATCGGAGTCACGAGGACCATGGCGGCCATAATAGAGCAGCATCACGATGAGAACGGCATCATATGGCCTATGTCCGTTGCTCCGTATCACGTGATAATAACGGTCATGAAGCCTGACGATGAGATCCAGGCAGGAGTGGCAGAAAAGATATATGACGGGCTGCTGGCAGGGGGCGCCGAAGTATTGCTTGATGACAGGAAGGAGCGTCCTGGAGTCAAGTTCAAGGATGCGGACCTTCTTGGCATACCTATCAGGATAACGGTCGGCAGAGGTGCGGCAGACGGCATCATAGAGTACAAGATGAGACGTGATGCCGACAAGACGGAAATGACGGTCGAAGAAGGTATAAGGAAGGCCCTCGAAACGATAGACGAAGAAAAATAACGGTGATCATCCATGGAGAAAAAAACGGGAAGATCCGGCAATATCAAACTGTATATAAGCCTTTTCTGGGAATTTTTCAAAATAGGTATATTCACCATAGGCGGCGGGATGGCGATGATACCGCAGATCCAGCAGCTTGTCGTCGAAGACAAGAAGTGGCTGGATGAAGAGGAGATGCTGGACTGCGTAGCTATAAGCCAGTCCATGCCGGGAGTCATAGCCATAAACAGCGCCACATATATAGGTAAGCGCATAAAGGGCATACGGGGATCGCTGGCGGCGACTCTTGGGGTCGTGATGCCGTCATTCATCATAATAATACTGGCGGTGACCGTTCTCGGAGCCTTTGGGGAGAACAGGTATGTGCTCGGAGCCTTTACAGGTATAAAGGCGGCGGTATGCGGGCTCATACTGGTGACGGCAGTTAGACTGGCAAAGCAGAGTCTGACGTCCGTGTTCCAGTGGGTGCTGGCGGCCGCGGCACTGCTGGCGATAGGATTTTTCGGCATAACGGCCGTATGGGCGATAATCGCAGGCGCCATAGCCGGGATAATATACAACAGCGTGAAGGCGGAGGTGAAGAAGTGATGATGTACATATACCTTTTCACCATGTTCTTCCGTATAGGACTGTTCGGTTTCGGAGGCGGCCTTGCCATGCTGCCCCTCATATTCCAGAGCGTACAGGATTTCGGAGTCATGTCCGAGCGGGAATTCTCGGATCTTGTAGCGCTGTCTCAGGTGACGCCGGGACCCATAGCCGTAAATGCAGCCACATACGTGGGATTCAATTATTCCGGATTTTTGGGAGCGGCCGTAGCGACGCTGGGAGTGTGTCTGCCGTCCTTCGTCATGATCCTGATAGTCATGAAGTTCATAGACAGGTTTAACGACAGCAGGATAGTGCAGGGTGCATTTGTCGGCATAAGACCGGTAACGGTGGGCATGATAGCCGCAGCCGTGATATTCGTCAGCGAATCGGTGCTGGTAAAGGGATCGCTGATATCGACGAAGCTCTTTACGGGAGGTCTGGATTATTACAATCTCATACCTATAGCACTGTTTGCGATAACGATAGTTCTCGTCGGCGTTTTCAGGATGAAACCCATAAGAGTCATGATAATAATGGGTATAGCAGGAGCGTTGTTATGTGGGTAGGCGGAGCCAGAGCCGTAGTGCTTGATGATGATGACAGGATGCTGCTGGTGAAGCAGCGACATGAAGGCCATGATATATGGATGGTGCCGGGCGGAGCCATAGAAGACGGCGAGAGTGCCGCCGAGGCGGCGGTTAGAGAGACGAGGGAAGAGACCGGCATCGAAGTGGAAGTGGAAGGTCTGCTGTGGCATGTCGAAGAAGTGTCGGAGCGCGGCCAGCGGTTCGTGAATTTTTTTCTTTGCAGGATGGCGGGAGGAGAGCTGACTTTGGGCAGCGATCCCGAATTCGACGGAGAACATCAGGTCCTCAGGGAAGTCAGGTTCATGAGCAGGGACGAGATGAAGGATGTCCACAGAATATATCCCGAATATCTGCGGGATGAATTCTGGGATATATATGAAGGTGACGGATCCGGTCTCGGTGCATTCAAGATGCGCGCGGGCCGGTAAAATCTATGATAAATGACGATATTGAGCAAAGAATTAAGGAGGAACACAGGATATGAAATACGTGGTTATCGAAATGGAGAACGGCGGCGTAATGAAGGGAGAACTTTACCCGGAGATAGCGCCGAAGACGGTCGAGAACTTTATAAAGCTGGCGGAGGAAGGCTTTTACGACGGACTCATATTCCACAGGGTCATCCCGGGATTCATGATCCAGGGCGGATGCCCGGACGGTACGGGTATGGGCGGCCCGGGATACAGCATTGAAGGCGAATTCACGGCAAACGGTTTCAAAAACGATCTTAAACATGAGAGAGGCGTGCTTTCCATGGCGAGAGCAATGAACCCCAACTCTGCCGGATCGCAGTTTTTCATAATGGTAGCAGATGCACCGCATCTCGACGGCCAGTATGCGGCTTTCGGAAAGATAACGGAAGGCATGGATGTGGCTGACGGTATAGTGGGGCAGAAAAGAGACATGATGGATAAACCGGAAACTCCTCAGGTCATGAAGAAAGTGACGATAGTGGAAGAGTAAGGTATCGATATCGGTCGCGGCGGAAGCCGGAGACGGAAACCGAAAACGAAAATCGGAGACGAAAACCGGAGACGCCCGAATCAGAGATCACGCTGTGCCGCTGATGAGGCGCGGCGGTATCCCGGCAGGAATGTGTTCTGTCGGGATTTTTGGTGTGCAGGGATGGTCGTGACGGCAGGAAAGACGGACGACAGGTGAATGTGAAGAGAGAAGAAAATCGGGGAATAAGCGGGACTATGAAAGACGGTTTGAATAAAAAAAGCGCGGATCTGGGAAACGAGCCGGTGGGAAAGCTGCTGCTGAAGCTTGCGACGCCGGCAATAACGGCGCAGGTTGTCAACGCGCTCTACAACATGGTGGACAGGATGTACATAGGCCACATACCGGAGACGGGGGCTACAGCCCTTACGGGAGTGGGAGTGTGTTTCCCTCTCATAATGGTCATCAGCGCCTTTGCCGCACTGATGGCAATGGGAGGAGCCCCGAAAGCATCCATAATGATGGGCCGCGGGAAGTACGATGTGGCGGAGAGGATCCTGGGCAACTGCACGACGGGAACGCTGGTGTCGGGGCTGATGCTGACTGTACTGCTGCTGGTTTTCGGACGCGATCTGCTGATGATGTTCGGCGCCAGTGAAAACACCATAGGCTATGCGGAAGGGTATATGCGCATATATGCATGCGGGACAGTGTTCGTCCAGATCGCTCTCGGACTCAACAACTTCATCACGACTCAGGGATTTGCGGCCGTGAGCATGATAAGCGTTGTTATCGGAGCTGTGGCAAACATAATACTGGATCCGATATTCATATTCGCCATGGATATGGGCGTAGAGGGCGCGGCCCTCGCCACGGTCATATCGCAGGCCCTTTCGGCGGCGTGGGTGCTGAGGTTTTTGACGGGAGGGAAAACGGTGCTGAGGATCAGGGCGGGATATATGAAGCCGGATCTTAAACTGTACGGTTCCTGCCTTGCTCTCGGACTGTCTCCGTTCATCATGCAGTCCACGGAGGGCGTGATAACGATATGCTTCAATTCGTCACTGCTTGCCTATGGAGGAGATATCGCCGTGGGAGCCATGACCATACTCAGCAGCATCATGCAGTTTGCCATGCTGCCGATACAGGGGATAACGCAGGGTGCGCAGCCGATAATCAGCTTCAACTACGGAGCAGGCGGCGCCGGCAGGGTCAGGAGAACGTTTTTCCTGCAGCTGAGAGCGTGCGTCGTGTACTCCACGGCGCTCTGGGCAATGGTGATGTTTGCTCCGAAGCTGTTCACGACCATTTTCACATCGGACCCGACGCTGACGGAATATACGGTGTGGGCCATGCGCATATATCTTGCCGTATCACTCATACTTGGCGTACAGGTGGCATGTCAGCAGACCTTCATAGCGCTGGGCAATGCGAAGACGTCGCTGTTCTTGGCGATACTCAGGAAGATAATTTTGCTGATACCGCTGATATTCATACTGCCGCATTTCTTTGAGGATGATG
>CASEFF010000172.1 GCA_949287115.1 uncultured Bacillota bacterium
CACTGGCGGCGGCGATAGCGGCAATGCTGGGATGTTCCGTGACGGTGCAGATCATAGTGTTCTTTGCGGTGTCCATCGCGATGCTGGTGCTGATGCGTCCTGTGGTAAAGAGGAAGTTCAACAACAGGGTTGAAAAGACAAATGTAAATACCATACCGGGCTCGGAAGGCGTAGTGGAAAAGCGCGTGACCCATCTTGTTCCGGGAGCGGTGAAGGTCGACGGGAAAGTGTGGTCGGCTGTATGCGGAGAAGGCGATGAGATAGAGAAAGGCGCCACAGTCGTAATAAAGGATGTGAAGGGTGTGACCCTCACGGTGGAAGAAAAAAGGTAGTGTAGACAGGAGGAAGAGAATCAATGTTTTCAGGTATCGGAGGAATGATAGCGATAATAATACTGATAATTATCATTATCGCGCTTATAGTTACAAACATCAGGATAGTGCCGCAGGCAAACGCCTATGTCCTCGAAAGGCTGGGGGCGTATTATGCCACGTGGCAGGTCGGTCTCCACTTCAAGATTCCGTTGATCGACAAGGTGGCGAGGAAGGTGTCGCTGAAGGAACACGTGATAGACTTTCCGCCTCAGCCGGTCATAACGAAGGATAACGTAACGATAGAGATAGACACGGTCATATATTTTCAGATAACAGACCCGAAGCTCTACGCCTACGGCGTGGAAAATCCGATGGCGGCAATAGAGAATCTGACGGCCACGACTCTCAGGAACATCATAGGAGAGCTGGAACTGGACGGGACCCTCACGAGCCGTGAGCACATCAACTCCAAGATAAGGCTGGTGCTGGACGAAGCAACGGATGCCTGGGGCATAAAGATAAACAGGGTCGAAGTGAAAAACATCAACCCGCCGGAAGACATACAGACGGCGATGGAAAAGCAGATGAGGGCCGAAAGAGAAAGACGTGAAGCCATCCTCAGAGCCGAGGGAGAAAAGAAATCCGCCATACTCATAGCAGAGGGTAAAAAGGAAGCTATGATCCTCGAAGCAGAGGCCACCAAACAGTCGGCGATAAAGGAGGCCGAAGGTGAGGCGGAAGCCATCAAGATGGTACAGGAAGCTACGGCTGTGGGACTCAGGATGCTGAGCCAGGCGGAGGCGACAAAGGAAGTCCTGACGTTGAAGAGCCTTGAAGCCTTTGAGAAGGCGGCCGACGGAAAGGCCACGAAGATAATAATACCTGCCGAGATCCAGGGCATGGCGGGACTCGCCAGCGCGCTGACGGAGATAGCGACGGACGGATCGAAAGACGGTAAAACGACGGGAACTGCAGCGGCAAAGACGAAGGAAAACATCTGATGACACCATATATGAAAAACGATAGCTGTAAAACGGCCGGCAGGCGTGCGGCGCTGCCGGCTTTCTTTGCGTTCATGGCGATAATGCTGCTCCTGCTTTTGTCATCATGCTCGGCGGGAGCGGCGTCGGGAGATGCCGCCGCAGACGGCAAAAGCGCGATCCTTCCCGCGGAGGATGAACTGACCATGTATTTTCTGGATGTGGGGCAGGCCGATTCCACGCTCCTTGTCTCGCAGGGCGAAGCGATGCTGGTGGATGCGGGAAACAGGGATGATGCGGGATATATAACGGGATATCTGGCAGAACTTGGCATAGACAGGCTGAAGTACGTCGTGTTCACCCACCCCCACGAGGACCACATAGGCTCCGGCGAGGCTGTCATATCGGCGGTACGGGTCGACAAGGTTTTTATGATGGACGAGGGATACGATGAAGGGATAGATCTGTATCTGAGGCAGGCTGTAGACGAAGCCGGTATAGAGAGGGAAGCGCCGTCTCCGGGAGACACGGCCCGGCTCGGTGAGTGCGAGATAGAATTTCTCGGGCCGTACAGCAGCTACGACGATGATAACGATATGTCCATATGTCTGAAGGTCAGCCACGGAGAAAACAGCGTGATGTTCACGGGCGATGCCGGCAGCGGTCCGGAACGTGAGATGATAGAAAGCGGCGAGGATCTGGAAGCCGACATACTGCAGGCGGGACATCACGGCAGCAGTACGTCAAGCAGCTACTATTTTCTCAGGGAAGTCAACCCGAGATACGTCGTCATATCCTGCGGAAAGGGCAATATGTACGGACATCCTCACGAAGAGGCCCTCAGCAGGTTTAACGATCTTGGAGCCGAAGTGTTCAGGACCGACGAGCAGGGCGCCATCATAGCCGTGGATGACGGTGAGACCATAACCTTCAACAGCGAAGGAGAAAAGGCCGACAGGCCGTATACGGAAGATTATCAGCAGGCGGGATACATAGGCAACGTGAATTCTCACAAGTATCATCTGCCTGACTGCGGAGGATTGCCTGAAGAA
>CASEFF010000173.1 GCA_949287115.1 uncultured Bacillota bacterium
CAGCGAAAGGAGCTTCACATCCTTAAGCGGCAAACAGATAAACGTCAGCGGCGGTACATACGGCTGGACGATAGATCAGGAAAAGGAGACAGAACAGCTCACGGCCGACATCAGCTCCCACAAGGACGTTACACGTGAGCCCGTATTCTCCGAGAGCGGTTACGGTGAATACACGAGAGACGTCGGCGATACATATATCGACGTCGATATATCCGCCCAGATGGTAAGATATTACAGGGACGGCTCACTGGTATTCAGCTCCAGCTGCGTTACCGGCCACAGGAACAACGGCACGACCACCGATACCGGTACTTATTACATACTCAACAAGATAAGAGACACCGTCCTCAGAGGCGACAATGTAGACGGCACAAAATATGAAAGTCCGGTCAAATATTGGCTGGGCGTGACCTGGGGAGGTCAGGGATTCCACGATGCCGACTGGCGTGATAAATTCGGCGGGAGCATATGGGTCAACAACGGAAGCCACGGCTGCATAAACATGCCGCCTGCCAAAATGCCTGCCCTCTTCAACGCCGTTGAAGTCGGAATGCCGGTAGTGATGCATTACTGATATACAGCTCCGGCAGATGCAATACAAATCCTGATATGATCCGGAAAATATGATTTCAAAAAAGAGAGAGCCTGCACACGCGGACATTCGACGATCCATGTGTGCAGGCTTTTCATCTCTCTGCAATATCTTTATCTCAGCTAGTCGTTTTCTCTATGAGCCTGTCCCTGTTATTTCTTTTCAACTTTTTTCGATACGATAAACGCTATTACGCAGAACGCCGCGATAACTATCGTGAATACGTTCAGGTATGTGCTTATAACATTTACAATAGTATCGATGTTCACGTTCTCAACGATGCCGTCGAAGTAGTCACCGGACTCCCATGCGTCCGCAGTTCCCCATCCTTCGTACCAAGGAGCGAACAGTACCATGAATACGTTCATGATGGTAACGAAGAAGAACAGCAGCGAGATCCTCTTGAAGTCGCCGTGAGCAAGTCCCGTCTTAGGATTTGCAGGGAACGCATTCGGATCTTTTCTCGTAAGACCGCCGTATCTCCTTCTCCAGAAGAAGTACAGGAACGGACCCGTTGCCAGAACGGTCATTCCGCCGATGTAGTAGTCGGAGCCGTTTATCAGCATCGCGAACAGCGCTATGCATATCGGCACGATACAGATAACTGCAAGGAAACCGTTTCCGCCCGGAATCTTGAACTTGTATTCCTCTTCCGGGATCCTCTTTCTCAGGATCATAGCGGAGATGTATACGAGTATGTACGATGCTATGAGCATGTGGACGTCTATGATGATTACGAATCCGAACGGCAGCATGCACAGTATCATCGTAGCTATGGCAACCGTCAGTACCGCTATGTACGGCACACCGTGCTTCTTGTCGCACTTAACGAGAAGCGGCGGAGCCAGATTGTCGTCAGCCAGCGAGAAGAATCCTCTCGAACCGGATGCGATATAGGTGTTGAATATGGAGCACTGTGCGAATATTGCCACCAGCACGAAGAATACTCCGAAGGCAGGACCCCAGAACGTCTCTACAACACTGGCATATCCCACTGTACCTGCTTCGGTACCCCAGTTGTCCCACTGTCCCAGCGAACCGAGACCTGCAACTGTCGGCAGGATATATACAGCCATGATGAGAGGTATGGTTATCAGCGTTCCCTTAGGTATTACCTGAGGATTCTCGATCTCTCCCGCCACCGTTGACATGGACTCATATCCCGAGTACATCCACATACCTACGGATATACCGCCTGCTATGAAGAACAGCCAGTCGGAAGCTCCCGTAGCCTCGTATGCAGTGAACTGGAAGGATATCGTATCGGCAGTCTCCGCATTTCCTCCCCAGTTGAGGAATCCGCACAGAGCCACTATACCGAATGCCACCATTACCAGTATGGACAGAATCGTACTTGCTATACCTACGTCCTTGATACCTCTGATATTTATCCAGGTGAAGATGATTATCATCGCCGCCTTGATGCAGAACTCGGCTGTCCAGCCCAGATCCCACTGAGCAGCGGCATATCCGCCTGCCAGGATAACGTATACCGCATTATCGATATAGATGGATACAGTTCTCCACCATCCTGCCTGGAAACCCCAGAATTCTCCCAGCGCTTCCTGCACCCACTTGTAGTAACCGCCCTCCTGAGGTCTTACGGAGCCCAGCTCCGAAGCCACGAGACCGAACGGCAGCGCCCATACGAAAGGCAGTGCGCAGAGCATAACTATGGTAAGTCCCGGACCGCATTCCGGTATCATTTCCTCGATACCGTAACAGCCGGCAGCTACCAGACAGAAGATCATGAACACTACGGTCGAGACCTTGATGTCGTGTTTTTTCAGCCCGTGCTCGCCAACCTGAGCAATGTTGCTGTTTTGCTTTTCAGCCATGTTTTCCTCCTTTTCCTAAAATGATAAATAATATTGCGCCGAAGAGCCGCATACCTTTTCAGAAAATTGCAACCCTTCGCAATATAGTATACGCTTTAAATATTACCCTCTTATTAAGGAGGAGCTTAACTTTATATTAATTAATATTAATTTTTCTTAAATTTCAGCGATAGGATGAAGTCATTCCCGTCTTCTTCTATATCACAGCGACCGCCCATCTTTTTCATCATGTTCCTCACGTTCTTCAGGCCTATCCTCTCGCTGTCAGTTCTGACCATATCATCCACGCCGTCTTCCTGTCGGGCTATCCTGTTCCTGAAAACGACGCCCACATGATCTTCGTCGCCCGTTGTCCCGATGAATACCGGCCCGGTCTCATCGGCGTATTTCAGCATGTTGGACAATATATTGTTCACTATCCTGTCCACGTCTTCTCTGTATATCCTGACAGCGGCATCAGGTATCTCTTCCTCTCCTATATCGGATATCACTTCAAACCCGCGCTGGCTGAGACATTCCGCCATCTCGGAAGTCACATCGAATATCAGCTCGCCGAAGGATACATCTATGGGCGCTCTGTATCCCGTTTCGCTTGTTTCCAGCGAATAGCTGAGTATCGTATCCGTCAGATACTTTATCTGCTCCAGCTTATCGCCTATCCTTCCCGCATATTGGGCCAGCTGCTTTTCATCCTTGTATTTCTTATACTTTATCGCATCCTGATATATCATTATCGTAGTCAGCGGC
>CASEFF010000174.1 GCA_949287115.1 uncultured Bacillota bacterium
ATGGTGGGAGACAGGGCTTTCCGCACTGCGTGCGATGCCGTGGAAAAGGCACAGGCGCTGGCTGCCGGAGCCGGCGAGGCGTGGGTTTGCAGGCCGGTGTTCGCCCACTGTGAGTCGGTACACCCTTCCGACATGGGAAGACCGGCCGGGCTGGGGATATATGTGAACTGGACGTGTCACTGGTCCGGTGGATATTTCGGCGACGAAGCGCTGAACTTCTACAGCAGAGAGAAGTGGAACGGCATGTATCAGTTCAATCCCATGATAGACAGCGGTGCCAACGTATCGTATTCCAGCGACGTGGTGACATACTATGAGCTCCACAGGGCGGCTCCGTTTTTCGGGATGCAGGTGGCCGCCACCAGAGTCGACCCGGAATTTCCGCTGGATCCGGAAAAGTATCCCGGCAGCATGAGGCCGGAGGCGTCGGCGAAGCTGGGGATCAGGGATCTTATCGAAGGGTACACGGAGGCAGGCGCAAGACAGCTGAGGTGGGACGATAAGCTGGGGTCCATTGAAGCGGGAAAGATAGCCAATCTCGTAATCGTTGACAGGGATCCCTGCGAAGTGCCGCCGGAAGAGCTTAAGGACGTCAGGATCGAAGCCGTCATGTTCGACGGAAAAGTCGTGAGCGGAAAGCTTTAGCGCTATAGTGTGGAGCTGAGGTGGGAAACCGCGATGTGAAATTGCGTGCGAAATTGCGTGCGAAATTGCAGCATGAGCCGCATCGTTTGCCGGACTTGTGCGTCGGCAGCGGCGGTGATATACTGAGCGTGATGGAATTCGACGGGAGCGGATAAGGAGGAACGAGTGAAAAAGCTGTTCGATATGTATCTCATACAGAAAAACGATATAGATATGGGCGTCACCTGCGACGGAGAAGCGCTGGTGTCGCCGACCGATGAAGGGGCATTTTCCGGTGATGACGGACTCAGCGGAAAAGTCCTGCCGATCGGCATGGGCGTGACGTATACTCCCGCGCCCGGCAGGAACGACGTGGTGTCGTCGCTGCTGCTGGAGACGGAAGACGGCGCTCGTATACTGATGGACATGAAGGCCATGCTGGAAATCGATCCGGCAGTCGAGGAAAAACTGATGGAAGGTGAGCCGGTATCGCCCGATGAATATTATTTCAAGGGGATCGTCACCTTCAGGACGGGAGACGAAAAATACAAGTGGCTCGAACGCAGGGTCTGCGTGTGCGAGAACAGGATAACCGATTGGGAAAGAGTGGATACGGCCGTCTACATGGTCTGATACATAGCAGAGGAGAATCACCCGCGGCGAAGATGAAGGATTCGCCGCGGGTTTGGTGTTTTTTGGGCGCTTTGCATAGAGCTGGCGCAACCCCTGCGCACATACGATTTTCGCGCCGTTTGCGTACTATTTGTACGAGCGTTTGCAGTTACCGGGCTGGTTTTCGGAAAGCAACTGCAAGATCCAATGGGTTTGCGCATATCGGACTATTTTTGTAAAGGGCTCGGAGCTGCTTTTTTGCGGCTTTAACGGGCACGTCGGAGAGGGGCGGGCGACAAACGTTGAAAATTTTGCAGTCGCCAGAGCAATATGGAACGGCAACTGTAAAACAAGCGTCGGAAGTACAATAAATACGATAAAGTATAAAAAGTCCTTGACATGGAGATGAAAAAAGATATAATAATGATATCAAAACGATATCACGTTTCTACGCAACGGGGGCGCATATCTTATGTGAGTGCGTTATGCACATCATATGCGGTGTATGCGGCATGGGCGACGCGGGGAATGATGAGGGGAATGCGGGACATCAAAAGGAGGACGAAGATGGAGAGCAACATCAATATGATAAAAAACGATGTGAAGGAAAGGGAGCTGAAGCCGATGTCGGGTATGGCGATGCTGTTCATAAACAGCATCGGGACGCTGGTCGGCATAGCGCTGTGCATAGCGGGACCGGCGATGTTTGACGGCGGTGTGGCGGTGCTGCTGGTGATCGCGGGCGTAATAATGTTCCTTGTATTTATGATATGCTTCTGCGGGCTGAAGATAGTAAATCCAAATGAAGCCCTCGTGCTTACGCTTTTCGGAAAGTATCACGGCACGATAAAGAAGGACGGTTTCTATTTCGTGAACCCTTTTGCCACGGGATTCAATCCGACGGCGCAGGGGGCTCTCGACGCCATGAAGGAAGAGCTCGCCGAGGCTTCCAAGAAGGGCGGACAGAAAAAGAACAACAAGCACAACACGGGCAAGAAGGTTTCCACAAAGACCATGACCCTCAACAATTCGCAGCAGAAGGTTAACGACGTGCAGGGAAATCCCGTAGTGATAGGCTCGATAGTGATATGGCGCGTCGGTGATCCGACGAAGGCGGTGTTCAACGTGGAGAACTACTTCGAATATCTGTCGATACAGTGCGACTCCACCATCAGGAACACGGCAAGGCTCTATCCGTACGATACGATAGATCAGGAAAACGATGAGATGACGCTGAGAGGCTC
>CASEFF010000175.1 GCA_949287115.1 uncultured Bacillota bacterium
ACGGCGGCTGCTTCATCATCATGGCATCGGCTATGAGACTGTTGAGCTGCCCCGTAGACACCCTCATAGCTCTGTTTTCAGCCACGTATTTCGCCATGCCCATCACGCTGTCGGCTCTCTGCCCCGTCAGCGCCGATATAAACACCACCGGCGCATAGGACATGAACGTCAGCTGGGAAGCTATGTCCTTCCTGTATTCGTTCATGGTGTTGGTCTCCTTTTCCACGAGGTCCCACTTGTTCACCACGACGACTATGCCCTTACCCGCTTCATGGGCTATGCCTGCTATCTTCTTGTCCTGCTCCGTTATCCCCTCGCAGGCGTCTATCATCAGCAGGCACACGTCGCACCGCTCTATGGCGGCTACGGCCCTGATGACGCTGAACTTCTCTATGTTCTCGCTGACCCTGCTCCTGCGCCTTATGCCTGCCGTATCGATCAGGAGGTATCTCTCCCCGTCCTTTTCGAACGGCGTATCTATGGAGTCCCTTGTGGTACCGGCTATAGGCGACACTATCACGCGCTTTTCGCCCAGTATCCTGTTGACCAGCGACGATTTACCCACGTTCGGCTTTCCTATCATGGTGATCTTTATGGTATCCTCGTCTTCCGTACCGTCATTCTCCGGGAAGCTCTCGATCACCCTGTCAAGAAGATCTCCCAGATTCAGCATGTTCGCCGCCGATATCGGTATCGGCTCTCCCAGTCCCAGCTCGTAGAAGTCGTAAAAATCGTCAGGTATCTTTCCCGTATCCACCTTGTTGACAGCAAGGACGACGTCCTTTCCCGTCTTCATCAGCATGGAGGCGACTTCCCTGTCGGAAGCCGTTATACCTTCCTTCCCGTCTACCATGAACAGTATAACGTCCGACGTATCCATGGCCATCTCGGCCTGCTCCCTCATCTGGGACATGATGATGTCCTTGCTGGCCGGTTCGATACCACCCGTATCTATGAGAGCGAAATGCCTGCCGCCCCACTCGGCCTCCGCATATATCCTGTCACGCGTAACGCCGGGAGTGTCCTCGACTATGGAGACCCTCCTGCCTACAACTTTATTGAAAAATGTCGATTTTCCTACATTGGGCCTTCCCACGACGGCCACCAACGGCTTACTCATACATTATTCCTTCCGCAAATCCGGCGGGATCGAACTCCTTAAGGTCCTCGAGTCCTTCCCCCACTCCTATGAACTTCACCGGCATATCGAACTCATCAGCTATCGTTATAACGATACCGCCCTTGGCCGTACCGTCCAGCTTCGTGAGGACTATGCCCGTTATGTCGGCCACATCGCCGAACTCCCTGACCTGTGAAACGGCGTTCTTGCCTGTCGTGGCGTCCAGCACCAGCAGATTTTCCCTGGCTGCTTCAGGAAACTCCCTGCCGATGACCCTGTTCATCTTGTTGAGCTCCTCCATCAGGTTCTTCTTATTCTGCAGCCTGCCTGCCGTATCGCATATCAGAACGTCTATGCCCTTTGCCTTCGCCGACTGTATTGCATCGTATATCACGGCGGAAGGATCGGCTCCCTCACCGTGTTTCACCACGTTTATCCCGGCCCTGTCTCCCCATATGGAAAGCTGCTCCGCAGCGGCTGCCCTGAAGGTGTCGGCGGCCGCCAGCATCACGGTCTTTCCTTCCTTCTTCAGTTTATGGGCTATCTTTCCTATGGATGTCGTCTTGCCGCCTCCGTTTATGCCTATCATCAGTATGACGAGAGGCGTATCCTGGCTGAGAGCATGGGTCTCGCCCTTGTCTATGAGTTTCTCTATTATGCCGGCAAGCGCCTGCTTCACATCGTCCGGATCGGTGATGTTGTTGCTTCTGATATCCTCCCTCAGCATTTCCACGATCTTCATGGTCGTATCCATGCCGACATCCGACGTTATCAGTATCTCTTCCAGCTCCTCGAGAAGCTCCTCATCGACAGCCGCTCTCCCCATGAGAGCGTCGCCGATCCTTCTTGACAGCTTTCCGAGAAACGACTGTTTCTTTCCTTCACTAAGCATATGTCTGTCTCCTCCGCGTCATATCTCCATATCGTCTCCGAGTTCCAGCGAAAGCACCTTCGAAACGCCCTTTTCCGGCATCGTTATGCCGTAGAGCACATCCGCCCTTTCCATGGTGGCCTTCTGATGAGTCACCAGCGCAAACTGTATGCCGGAAAACTCTCTCAGGCAGTCTATGAACCTGTCGATGTTCACATCGTCCAGCGCCGCCTCCACCTCGTCCAGTATGCAGAACGGCGTCGGCTTCGCCTCCAGCACCGCGAACATCAGCGCTATGGCAGTAAGCGTCTTCTCGCCGCCCGACAGCAGGTTTATGTTCTGCAGACGTTTTCCCGGCGGCTGTGCGATGATGTCTATGTC
>CASEFF010000176.1 GCA_949287115.1 uncultured Bacillota bacterium
CCGTCCTCCGGATACGGCTCGCTGATGGCAGCCGATCTGCTCTCCATGGTACCGTCGTTTATTATCTTCAGGAAAATCATCCTGAACCTGTCGTCGTCGTACTTTTCGCTCGCCTCCGTCAGCTTTTCTATCCTGTAGTCCACCATGGCGGGATCTCCTATATGGCACGTGCAGCCGACGAATCTCTGCAGGTAACCACCATTTTCACGGACGGCATCGATAGCTTCGTAGTACTGCTTCTCGAGGTATGCGTACATACCCATGTCTGCAGTGCCCGTCACGCCCATGGCCGCATAGTCTCTGGAATTTTCCAGCATGATGTTCACAACGCTTTCAGCGTCGAAGAAGTCTATCCTGCTCATTATCATCGCTTCGGATCGGCCTTCCACCACGTGTCCTGCCGGATTTCCTTCCGCATCCCTGGAGAAATAATGGAGTCCCGGCAGCGGATCGGGCGTATCCTTCGTTATGCCTGCCAGCTCAAAGCTCTTGCTGTTGGCCCAGCCTTCATGGCCGCCGCTTCCCAGGAAGAACATAGGCTTGTCCGCGCATATCTCGTCCAGCAGCTCCTTCTTAGGCCCCTTCTCGTCGAATATCCATTCGGCGTATCCAAGTCCGAAATATGAATCTGCGTCGGGATGCTCCTCCACATACTTCTTTATATTCTCAAGGCACTCTTCAAGAGTCCAGTCTATATCGAAGACCACCTGCGACAGCACGTGAGCCGCCATTACGGGATGACAGTGTCCGTCTATGAATCCCGGCATCATCAAAGCCCCGTCCAGATCGCGGATCTCCGTCCCGTCATCGCAAAGAGCCTCGGCACCCTTCCTGTCTCCTACGTATACGATCCTGTTGCCCTCAACAGCCACGGCTTCCGCCCATTCATTCTTCCTGTTGACGGTAAAGATCTTTCCGTTCACATAAAGTTTGTCCGCACTCATAGCGTCATCCTCCCGATAAAAGTTCGCAAAAAATCAAATTTTCTAAAATATCACCACCAAACAGTATAGCTCCTGCGTTCTGCTCATTCAAGGAGTTTCTTGCTATATTGTTTGCTGTAAATCCCCTATGACCCCTCACAGGTCAGAAACATCGCATCAAAGACCCACCCCTCCCCCGGGGCATACATCCGTCACCGCGCTCATCGGAGCCGCCGCGAGCCTTTCCATGCGCGATACCGTTTGCCGCAGAGCCCGGCATCATCGCTATTTCGCCAGCCTGTAGAGCGCCTCGGCGTATATCTTCGTCGACTCCACGAGCCTGTCGACGGATATGTTCTCATCCTCCACATGGAATGCCAGCGGTTCGTTCTGACGCGCTATGCCGTAAGGGATGAAATCCTTCATTATCCTCGCATAGGAGCCGCTGCCGTTGGCGAAAGGCTCTGAATCCGTATCTCCCGTGGCTTCCCTGTAGACTTCTATCAGCGTCTTCGCCGGATCTTTCGTTATGTCCGCGCGGAACCCCTTTATATCCAGCGTCTTCTCCACGGCAAACCCGGTCCCTTCCATGGCTTTCGTCGCTCTGGCGACCATCTCATCCGCTTCCAGGCTGATCGGGTTTCTGGCGTTGAAATCTATGGTCAGCGTGCCGTTTTCATACGATATGAGAGCCATGTTGTTCGTCGTCTCGCCCGTGTCGTCCCTGACTCTGATGCCCAGACCTTCGCCCGTGACGTCGCGACACACTTTCTCCGGCAGGGTCTTTATCGCTTCGCATATTGCGGCAGGTTCAAAATCCATGGTCGCCAGCTTTTCCAAAAGCTTCGCGATGGCGTTCTCTCCCTGCTCCGGCGTCGAAGCGTGAGCCGACATTCCCTTTTCCCTTATCGTTTCAACGACTGCGCCTTTCTCATCGACGAATACGGCTTCGGCCCATGTCGGTACGATATTGATTGCATCACCGCCCTTTATGCTTGCCAGCACGGGCTTGCCGCTCCCGGGCGATAAGCCTGTATCCACAGTCATGGAAAATCTTGTGTTTACGAAATTCTTCTCGGAAAAGCACGCCGGGAAGAACGAATCCGGCACTATACCGCATGAAGGTATCCTGTCTGCGCATTCCAGATAATGATGCAGGCAAGGGAAATGACCGCCTTCCTCGTAGGTACCGATTATCTGGGTCACGTTCTTTTTCAGCGGCAGCCCGCTCTCGCGTATGGCCAGCGCCGCATAAAACGCAGCTATGGTCGGGCCCTTATCGTCCACCGCGCCCCTGCCGTAGATCTTTCCGTCATGGAGCTCGCCTCCGTACGGCGGATATTTCCAGATCCCGCCTGCAGGCACCACGTCCAGATGCCCTATGATCCCCACGGCATCGTCCTTTTTTTCTCCGAAATTCAGCTCACACGCCACGTTGTCGTAATTTATGACGTCGAACCCTCTGGCGCGCCCCAGATCCATCATGTAGTCCATGGCCTTTTTCGGGCCTTCTCCGAAAGGCGCGTCGCACTTGCCGACCTCGCCTTTTTCACTGCCTACAGACTCTATCCTCACCAGCTCCTGCAGTTTTTCCACCATCTCGTCCCTGTAGCTTTCGACGAGTCTTTCTATCTCCCTGTTCATCCTTTTCCCCCTTATTCAGCTTTGTACGTGGTCTTTCCGTCCATTATGGTCTCGCATACCTTTACGGCGTGTATTTCCGTGAGCGGTATGTCGAAGAGGTTCTTTTCAAGTATCACCAGATCGGCGTACTTGCCGACTTCTATCGACCCCAGCTTATCGTCCATGTGCATCTGATATGCGTTGTTTATCGTGTAGCTTTCGATACCGTCCTTTACGGAGAGCTTCTCATCGTACGGTTTCAGCACCGGCAGCTCCGGATGATCGAAGAGCTGTCTCGTGCATCCCATCTCTATGCCCTTCAGCGGATCCCTGCCGAACTCGTCCACAGGGAAGTC
>CASEFF010000177.1 GCA_949287115.1 uncultured Bacillota bacterium
CACGTACTCTCTTCCGTCTCCGGCTATGTGATCGTACACGCCAAGTTCCAGTGCTTTGAGAAGCGTGGATTTGCCGTGGTATCCGCCGCCGACTATGAGCGTCACGCCTCTTCGTATCCCCATGCCCGTTATCGTTCCGCCATGAGGAAGCTCCATCGTTACCCTGAGCTCCTCAGGCGATCTGAACACAACGCCGTCCTTCATGGGCTTTGACGATATCCCCGACTCACGCGGCAGCACGCTGCCGTCTGCAACGAATGCGCACAGCCCCAGTTCCGGCAGCATCTTTCTTATGTACTGCTGATCGTCCGTAAGGTCGGCTATTGCTCCAAGTCTGTCGCCATCGCTTTTCCTGAAAAACAGCGACTCCTCCACGCATGCCGGCAGCAGCCTGAACAGTATCTTTTCCGCTTCCCTTCCGTTTATGGTCCTGCCGTTTGCCGGAAGTCCCACCTCGAACCTCATGGTTATATCGCCGTTTGCCGGATCCACACTGCACGCCGTCCTCTCCAGCACCTCCTGCCCGCAGCGGCTTGCCGATATGAGCCCGCTCTTGCCGGAGCCCTTTGCCTTGAAAGCGGCTTCTCCCGCCTTCCTTCCGAAACGGCGTGTCAGCTCGTCCTGCAGCGCTATCCTCCTGTGTTTCTCATCGTACAGCCTCTTCGGAAAACCCGCCACTCGCCCTTCTACATGGACGCTCATTTTTGAAGGCGCCGCAAAGGGGTCGCCCTGTACGTGATCTACCGATAATATGTATTTGGGGAAACCGTATCTCCCGCGCATATCCTTATAGGCCGGATATCCCCTGTGATCTATCCTTGTCAGCAATTCTCTCAGATCGTTGGATGTCTTCATATTCATACCGCCTTTCCTGTAACGATATCATTATACATCATGCACCCGCTTCATGGTCTGTTTTTTGACAAAAGGCCGGCCTGTGCGCGTTGTGCGCGATGCCGACGGCATCTGAGCAAAATAGTTCTTGCATTCCATCTTCAAATGTAGTAGAATGGCGAGGCACTGTTAATGTATTTCATATTTTACATAAAAAGGAATCATATAGGAAAGGACTCAATATGACGAGGCAAAGATTGAATCGTTACTGCTTTTACGGTCTGGGAGTAATACTGCTTTCGGCAGGCATCACTCTCAACACCAAAACGGCCTTCGGAGTATCGCCGCTGATATCTCTCCCCTACTCCATAGCGGAGATATGGCATCTCAGTTTTCCGTTCATGACGCTGGTGCTCTACACGTTTTTTGTGGCTCTCCAGTTCGTACTGAAAGGAAAGAACAGGCAGCTTAAAGATATACTGCAGATACCGCTGTCCGTGGTGTTCAGCCTGCTGCTGGACGTATTCTCAAAGTGGTACGACGTGATGCTCGATGTGACGGGCATCGGCATGAATTCCATCTTTTCGAGGGCAGTCCTTCTCGTCATAGCCGTGGCGATGACCGGAATAGGCGCTTCGATGATGATATCGATGAATCTGATCCCCAATCCCGCCGACGGCCTTGCCCATACGGTGGGGATGGTTACCGGCAAGGGTCTGGGCACCGGCAAGAACATCATCGACTTCTCAAGCGTGGCAATAACGTGTCTCGTAGGCATAATATCTTCAGGAAGACTCGTCGGCGTAGGCATAGGTACGGTTGTCGGCATGATCGGCGTCGGAAGATGCATAGCCGCCTTCAACTTCCTGTTCCACCACAGGATGATGACTGCCATAGGTCATCGCAAGGCTCCTGCGGCGCTGCAAGAGACAGCATGATCGTACATACCGCAACATCAAAGCCGGACTGGACAGCAAAACGCTGGACAGCCCGGCTTTTCATTTCATATAGTTTTATCTTCTTTTATTTTCTCTCCATGCAGAGCGTGACGATAAGTCCGAACACGACGGCCCAGACCGGCGCGCCTATTCCGAACAGCGAAAGCCCGGACATTCCCACCAGGAACGCCGCCAGCGCTCCCATATGAAATCTCTCTCCGCCGAAAGCGCCGTGGAGCGAACTGGTCAGAAGCCCCGTCATCGCCAGCCCGCATATGAGATCTATGACCGTCGCAGGCAGCCCCGTGATTACGGGGATGAGGAATCCCAGAAACACGCAGAGAACGATGACGCCTGCGCAGAATATGACGGTACCGACATAGCGGTCCTTCTTTTCACCGGCATCGTCTCCCGCCAGTATAGCCATAACAGGCCCAGCCAGAGACACCGTATGACCAAGACCGAACGCCGAAAACACGGAAGCTATGCCGCTGAAACTCGTTACGGTATTGAGCGGTATATCGTATCCCTTTGCCTTTATGACGCCGTACCCCTTGAATATATCCGCAAGAGCCATTATCACCAGCGGCAGCGACACCGTCAGCAGTACGTTTCCCGAAAAATCCGGCGCCGTCGGTACCGGATATGCCATACCGGCGCCTTCTCCTCCCGTGGTAAATGCCGTATGGTGTATGAACACGGCGCACACGAGTCCGGCGATCAGCGCCACGATATGGGGCGGTATCTTCTTCGTCACGAGAGGAAAAGCCACGAATGCTCCCGCTATTATGCACCCCGACAGCGGATCTGCCGTGATGGAGGAGATTATATCCATGCCGTATCCCATGAAAACGCCTGCCACCATCCCCAGCACTATGGGCAGCGGCAGATGTTTGCCTATCCACCCCATCAGCCCCGTATATCCGATGACGAACACGGCTGCGCCTGCCACTGCAAAGCCGAACACCATCTCGCCGAGGGTAAACTGCTCGAACATCGGCTTCAGCACCGCTATGGCCGTCAGCGACGCCGCGTAGAAAAACGGCGTCCTGTAATAAAGGCTTGTTATTATGGAAACGATGGCCCCTGCCGCCAGACTGCACATGACGAAGGA
>CASEFF010000178.1 GCA_949287115.1 uncultured Bacillota bacterium
GTTTCCCGCCAGTGCAAAGGTCAGCGTTTCTCCCTCCGGCAGCGGATCCTCATCGGCCTTCGTATGATACCGGCCGCCCTCTCCGAGGCCCGGATGCTCCATGGTCCTCCCGTCGCCCGTCCTCACGTCTTCGGATGCTCCGTAAGTATACGGACATCCCGCAGTACAGCCGATGCCGCATCCTGCGCCGACGCACTTCATCTCTTCCTCTGCCGGCTCTATCGTTATCCTGGCCGCATCGTCCTTTCGCAGCGTGAGTTCATAGCCGTGGAGCCGCAGTTCCACCGGATCTCCCATGGGCGCATGCTTCACCATGGTCACGCTGACTCCCGGTATGAGGCCCATGTCCAGAAAATGCTGCCTCAAAGCCCCGTCGCCGCCTACAGACGTGACCGTTGCCGTCTTTCCTATCTCAAGATCTCTGAGGGACATTGCCTTCCCTCCGGAAATTTTATCATTACCGCTCATATCGTTTTCATCTTCCCTTTCGAAATACTATCTTCCGTATACATCCGGCGGTTTCCTCTTGCTGAAATCATCCTTCGTATCATCCCAGACCTTTATGCACAGCACGCCAAGACACAGCACCCATGCGAGGAAGTAAAACCAGAACATTATAGCCACTACCGATGACAGCGCCCCGTACAGGAGGTCGTAATCGGCAAGCGAATTGGCGTATTTGGAATAACCCAATGTCACCAGCAGCATCCCGACCGATGCGAACAGGCTGCCCGGCAGCATCTTCCTGAAACGTATCTTCTCCGTCGGCAGCAGATAATAATTGTAACTGATCATCAGGAAGTAAAGCAGGAATCCCAGCACCCATCTGAGCCACATCCATATGTTGTCCACGTATCTGCCCGAGTCAAGACCGAGCACCGACAGTATCACTTCCAGTATCAGCTTGCCGTAGGCCAGTATTATTATGGAGAACGCTATCGTGAATATGGTTATTATTATCGTCTTTATGGCCCGGAAACGCTCGACGAAATAATTGCGTCCCGTACTCTTTCCTCCCGTCAGAGTGTAGTTCGTTATCCTCATGATGGCAAAGGACGCCCTTGAACCCGCCCATAGAGCGATCACCGCAAATATGATGGAGCTGAACCCCGCGGATCTGAATTCAAACAGCTCCCTGAGCATCGCCGACATCTCACGGCCCGTATAGGACTCCACCAGCTTCAGCGCGCTTTCCAGCGATATATCGAATATACCAAGAATCTGAGTGATCAGCAGGAATATAGGCACGATGGACAGCAGCAGATAAAAGGATATCTGCGCCGCGAATCCCTGATAATACGGATCCTGCAGCTGCTTCACCGTCAATATGAACATTTTCAGCAGTCTCGATCTGAATCTTGCCATTTACAGGCTCACCTCTTTATTCCCTCTCTGTTCAGGAGTTTTCGCCTCAATTCTTTCAACGCGTTGGCTCTGTGGCTTATGCTGTTCTTTATCCCGGGATCCAGCTCGCCGAACGTCCTGTCATATCCTGCAGGCACGAACAGCGGGTCGTATCCGAATCCCTCTCTTCCGCGTGCTTCCGTGAGCAGATGTCCTTCCACTTCACCTCTTGCCACTACCGTATCTCCGTCCGGGAAAACCATCGTTATGACCGATACGAACCTTGCCGTACGCTCTTCGTAAGGCACGTCCTTTATCAGCTCCGTCAGCTTTCTGTTGTTGGCGTCGTCATCGCCGTCAATGCCGGCGAACCTTGCCGAATACACTCCCGGCGCCCCGTCGAGGCAGTCCACCACGAGCCCCGAATCATCGGCTATGGTCACCCTGCCGCACAGCTTCATTATCTCATAGGCCTTCTTGTAGGAATTCTCCTCGAACGTCTCGCCGTCTTCCACGACTTCTATATCAGGCACTCCCGCTTCATCCCGCGATATTATGGACATGCCGAATTCCGAGGTTATAGCCTCGATCTCGCGTATCTTATGCCTGTTTTTCGTAGCTGCAACTATTATCTTTTCCATATGGATCTCCTCAGAACAATGCCTTTACACCTATCGCTATCAGTATCAGACCGCCCAGTATCTCGGCTCCCGAGCCCAGCATATCTCCGAACCTTCGCCCTATCAGTATTGCCGCCACCACGATGACGACGGTCACGGCTCCTATCAGAGCCGACGGACCCACGATCCCGATTCCCGCCAGGCTGAAACTTATACCCACCGCGAAAGCATCTATGCTGGTGGCTATGGCCTGAAAGAACAGAACCTTAAGGGACATTTCCCTGTCCGGACAGACTTCCTCTTTTCTCATGTCCCCGATGCCTTCCTTCACCATCTTGCCGCCTATGATACCGAGTATGATGAATATCACGATTCCCGAGTATCTCGTCACTATATCGGCAAAGAATCCGCCGGCGAAATATCCCAGTATGGGCATCAGCATCTGAAACACTCCGAAGAACACGGGCATCAGCACATATGTCGATCTTTTGAGATTCCTGTATACCATACCGTTTGTCATCGAAACGGCAGCGGCATCCATCGCAAGCCCGGCTCCTATGAGTAAAATGTCGACAAATCCCATCCTTTCCCCCTTCATACGTCAAAACATATACAAATGATTATACCATACATAGCCTAGACTTTCCAATTCCCATAGTGTAAAATACTTTCTGGAGGTCAATATATGGATATTGTAATTTTTGACGGATATACGATAAATCCCGGCGACCTGAGCTGGGATAAGCTGGAAAAGCTGTGTGACAGACTGACGGTATTCGATGCGACTCCGCCGGATAAGGCGCTGTCACGTATAGGCAACAGCGAGATACTTATGACAAGCAAATGTGTGATCACGAGGGAATTCATGGAGCAGTGCCCCAACCTCAGATATATAGGATCGACGGCTACAGGATACAACAACATAGACGTGGCGGCCGCTGCGGATATGGGCATAGCGGTGACGAACATACCGGCCTACTCCACCGACGCGGTGGCCCAGCATACCATAGCTCTCATCCTCGAGCTGGCAAATAACGTGGGACTGCACGACCGTTCGGTACACGACGGCGAGTGGAGCGACTGCCGCTACTTCTGTTACTGGAAAAAGCCCGTAACGCTGCTGGCGGGCAAGTCTCTCGGCATCATCGGCTACGGAGCCATCGGCAAAAGAGTAGCGGAGATCGCCCGGGCTCTCGGCATGAAGATCAACATCTACCGAGAGGATCCCGAAGGAGCCATGAAATCGGATTTCGTATCGCTGCACTGTCCTCTCACCGACGAAAACAGGAGGATGGTCAACACCGATTTCATAGTGAACATGAAGCCGGGAGCCGTACTGATAAACACCGCAAGAGGCGGTCTTGTCGACGAGCGTGCCCTGGCGGACGCCCTGAGATCCGGATTCCTCAGCGCAGCTGCGGTAGACGTTCTGGAGACGGA
>CASEFF010000179.1 GCA_949287115.1 uncultured Bacillota bacterium
ATTCGGTACATCGGATGCGCTATAATATCACCGTATATCCCATCATTTTTCCGCCAGATATTCCTTCATTATCCCGACCGATGCGCTGCAGCCCAGCCTGTCGGCGCCGGCCTTTATCATGGCCTGAGCATCGGCCAGAGTTTTTATGCCGCCGGAAGCCTTTATACTCATGGAGCTTCCGACGGCTTTTTTCATCACCTGTACGTTTCGTACGGAAGCGCCCCTGGAGCTGAAGCCGGTGGAAGTCTTGACGAAGTCGGCGCCGCTTTTCTTTGCGAGACGACAGGCCTGCATGATCTCGTTGTCTGTCAGCAGGCACGTTTCCAGTATGACTTTCAGCACGGCATCGTATTCGTCGCAAAGCCCTGCGATGGTGGCGATCTCATCTTCTATGACGGCGTAGCGCCTGTCTTTGAGTGCACCGATGTTCATGACCATGTCTATTTCGTCGGCTCCGTTTTCAAGAGCGTCGTTTGCCTCGAAGACTTTGACCTCGGAGGAAGAGGCGCCAAGCGGGAATCCGGCCACGGCGGCCACCTTTATATCGCTGCCTTCAAGCAGTGAAACGGCCAGCGGTACGTAACATCCGTTGACACATACGGAAGCGAAGTCGTGTTCCTTTGCTTCTTCGCACAGCCTGCGTATGTCGTTTTCCGTCGCTTCAGGTTTAAGTAACGTATGGTCGAAATATTTATTGAATGCTTTCATATCTTATTACCTCAAATCATCAATATCTGTGTTTGTTGTGTTATGCCGTTTCAGTATACCACAGTTGAGGAAGTTGTGGGAAGATGTTTGCAACGACCTCCACCCGGACTTTTGCACGGACATTTCCCCGGAGTATTTACGGCAAAATATCCCGGATTGGTCAGATACGGAGCTTCAATGATAAAACAGACGGTTTTGAAAGAAGAAAATGGAACGGATTATCATTAATGGTAGTTTGCAGCCCGTTCGGGGATATTTTCAAGGGGATAAAGGCGTTAAAATTATCATCAATGCTCGGTTTGAACATGTCTGGAGATATTTGGCCTTATCCCAGGCGTGAAAAAGGGGGCGATTTTATCAGTGAAAAGGTCGGCGCGGGCATGTCGGGATAATCGGAGCGGGGAGAGGTCGTGTCAACTAAGACAAAGAGGAAAGGCCGGAAGGGGCAGGTCGGGATAATCGGAAACATTGCATTGCTTTGTATACGGATGTATAATATACTGTTAATAAGTATAGTTTTAGCGCGATTTTTTGTTTTTTGATGCGTTTTGTTTTTCGCGAAGGCGAGATGATAGGAAGTGAGGATTATGAAGATACCTGAGATGTTCCAGCAAAAGAAGCCCGTTTTTTCAATGGAGATATTCCCTCCGAAAAAGAAGGCCAACATAGAGTCCATATATGCGACGGTCGAAAAGCTGACGGTATGCAAGCCGGATTTCATCAGCGTCACATACGGCGCCGGCGGAAGTCTCAACGACAATTACACTTGTGAGATAGCGTCGACGATAAAGAAAAGGTTCGGCATAGAGACGCTGGCGCATCTGACGTGTATCAATTCGTCGCGCGAGGACGTGAAGGAGATGATCGGAAGGTTTCAGGCGGCGGACATAAAGAACGTGCTGACGCTGAGGGGCGACATAGTGCCGGATCAGGAGATAAAGAAGGATTTTCATCATGCAAACGAGCTGGCGATAGAGGTTCAGCGAAAGTGCAATGACGATCTGGAGATACTGGGAGCATGCTATCCGGAAGGTCATTATGAGAGCAAGTCTCTGGACGAGGATATTCAGAACCTGAAATACAAGATAGGAGCGGGGGTCAAGGTGCTGATATCGCAGCTCTTCTTCGACAACCAGCTCTTTTATGAGTTCGTGGGCAAGGCCAGGATGATGGGTGTTGACGTGCCGATATCAGCAGGCATCATGCCGATAGTGAATTCAAGGCAGATAGAGAGGACGGTGGCACTCAGCGGAGCCAGTCTGCCTCATGATTTCACGAAGATGATAGGCCTTTATGAAAACGAGCCTGAGGCGCTGTTTGAAGCGGGGATAGAGTATGCGTCCGAACAGATAAGGGATCTGATAACGAACGGGGTCGACGGCATACATCTGTACATCATGAACAACGCCGAAGTGGGCCTCAGGATATACGATAACATAAAGGACCTGCTTGCGTAATGTCATCGGGGAACGACAGATGAACATGGAGATAACTGAACGCATCAGAAGAGACGAGTGGCTGAAAGCTCTCGGAGCGGAAAATGACGGCACAGGTGATCTGAGTGCCGACATGGATGAGGCGGAACGGGAGATACTCAAAGCTGCGAGGCCGAGAGCGGTATACAGGCTGATGGCAAGGGATGAGATCAGCATACCGGGCTATTCGCTGTCAAAACATCTTGCAGGCTGTGAAAAGGTGGCGGTCATGGCTGTCACGCTGGGGATAGGAGTGGACAACATCATCAGGAAGGCGCAGGTGACGGATATGGCGCTGGCGGTGATGCTGGACAGCGGAGCATCGGTGCTTGTGGAGCAGCTATGCGATGATTTTGAACGATATATAGACGAACGCGTCGACGGATATACGACGGGAAGGTTCAGCCCCGGTTACGGTGATTCGCCGCTGGAGCTGCAGAAAGCGGTCGTTTCGTACGTGGACGGCGGCCGCAGGATAGGCCTGAACGTCACGGCGACAAATCTGCTGGTGCCGAGAAAATCGGTCACGGCGCTGATAGGTGTGGCGGAGCATCCCGTTGAGGGGAGACTTGCCACGTGTGATGAATGCGTATTGAGAGAAAAGTGCAGACTCAGGAAAGAGGGAAAGTTTTGTGGCGATAGATCTGAATGACAGGATATACATACTTGACGGAGGCATGGGCACGATGCTGCAGCAGGCAGGCATGGCACCGGACGAGACGACGACCATGTTTGCTCTGGAGCATCCGGACGTGCTGAAAGATATACACAGGCAGTATGTCGACGCCGGCTCCGATATCATTTATGCGGCGACGTTCGGAATGAACAGGTTCAAAGCCGACGAGATGGGAAGACCGCTTACGGAAGCCGTGGACATAGTGGTGAAAGCAGCGCGGGAGGTTGCCCGCGAAGAAGAGAAAAAGAGCGGCAGGAAGGTACTTGTGGCTCTCGATATAGGACCGCTCGGCGAGCTGCTGGAGCCTATGGGGACTCTCAGGTTCGAGGATGCGTACGAGGCTTTTGCCGAAGTCGTGCGTGCGGGAGCAGCAGGCGGAGCCGATATCGTGGGGATAGAGACGATGACGGATCTCTACGAAGTCAAGGCTGCCGTGCTGGCGGCAAAGGAAAATTCGGACATGCCTGTCATGGTAACGATGACGTTCGAGGAAAACGGCAGGACGTTCACGGGAACGAGCCTCGAGGCAATGGCGGTGACGCTGGAAGGACTGGGCGTAGATGCCATGGGCATAAACTGCTCGCTGGGCCCCGCCGAGATATTTCCGATGGTGGAAAAGCTGAGAACCATGACATCGCTGCCTGTCATAGCAAAGCCAAACGCGGGGCTGCCGGATCCGGCGACGGGAGCATACGATATAACGAAGGAAGAGTTCGTAAAGCTGATGGAGCGATATATCGAATGCGGTATAAACATAGTCGGCGGATGCTGCGGTACTACGCCCGAATACATAAACGGCATCGCTTCCTTCTGTACAGGACGCTCCGCGGGTGCGGCCGCCGGGGGCGGACGTGGCGCGGCGAACGCAGAGCATGATATGAAGGATGACGGCAGGCGGGGAAAAAGCTTGAGGATATGCAGCAGTACCGACGTCGTGACGGTGGATCGCGTACGCGTCATAGGAGAGAGGATAAACCCGACAGGTAAGAAGAGGCTGAAGCAGGCGATAATCGACGGGGATCACGACTATATCATGAATCAGGCCATCGAGCAGGCAGATGCGGGAGCCGACATACTCGATGTCAACGTGGGAGTTCCGTCCGTAAACGAAGCGGAAGTACTGCCGGAGGTGGTGAAGAAGATACAGTCGGTGACAGGACTGCCGCTGCAGATAGATTCATCGGATCCGGCGGCCATCGAGGCGGCATTGCGTGTGTACAACGGCAAGGCTATAGTCAATTCCGTCAACGGAGATGAGGAAGTCATGGAAAGGATATTGCCGGTAGTCGCAAAATACGGAGCGGCGGTCATAGGACTGACTCTCGACGGCGACGGTATACCAAATACTGCTGAGGGGCGTATCGCCATAGCCGAAAGGATTCTCAAAAAAGCCGTAGAGTACGGGATACCGGAGGAAGACGTGATAATAGACTGTCTGGCACTGACGGCTTCGGCGCAGCAGGCGGAAGTTAATGAGACCCTCAGAGCCATAGAGACGGTGAAAAAGGATCTCGGGCTGAAGACGGCTCTTGGCGTTTCCAATATCAGCTTCGGGCTTCCGGCAAGGGTGCTGATAAACAGGACATTCCTTGCCATGGCAATGGAGAGGGGACTTGATCTTCCGATAATAAATCCGAATGAAGAGGACATGATGTCGGCCGTATTCTCGTTCAACGTATTGAAGAACGTGGACGTTAATGCTGCCGGATACATAGAAAGGTATGCCGATTACGACGCGGTAAGCGCAAAACCTGCAGCTGCGGCGGTTACGGATGCAAAGGGCGGAAGTGTCGGCAGCGGCGCAGGCAATGATGGCGGCAGTGGAGATATTTTCCGCTGCATTGAAAAGGGATTGAAGACCGATACGGCAACAGCGGTGGAAAAGCTGCTCGAGACCTATGACGAGCTGGAGGTGGTCAACGGATTCCTCATACCGGCGCTCGACAACGTGGGAAAGGGATTTGAAAAGGGAACGATATTCCTGCCTCAGATGCTCCAGGCGGCGACTGCCGCACAGGCGGGCTTTGATGTCATAAAGACCCGGCTTGCCGAAAGCGGAGGCGGCTCTGCGTCAAAGGGAGAAGTGGTGATCGCGACCGTCAAAGGCGATATCCACGACATAGGGAAGAATATCGTCAAGGTCATAATGGAAAATTACGGGTACAGGATGATAGATCTGGGCCGCGATGTTCCGGCCGAGAAGATAGTGGACGCCGTAAAGGAGAGAAACGTAAAGCTGGTGGGACTGAGCGCACTGATGACGACGACCTTGAAGAGCATGGAGGAGACCATAGCGGCAGTCAGAGCGGCGGCGCCCGAATGTAAGGTGATGGTAGGCGGAGCTGTACTCACGGAGGATTATGCTCACAGTATAGGGGCGGATTACTATTGCAGCGATGCGATGAAGTCGGTGGAAGCCGCGCAGGAGGTTTTGGGATGAACAGATTCGGTATGTGGTTTGCTAATTTTATGAGGGGCAGATACGGCATGGATAACCTGAACAGGTTCCTGCTGATAGCGGCGGTAGTGATACTGGCAGCGGACCTGTTCATAAGATGGAGACCTCTTTATCTGCTGGCGATTTTCATACTGATATTCGTATACTGCAGGATGTTTTCGAGGAACATAAACGCAAGATACAGGGAAAACCAGAAATTCCTTCAGCTGACTGCAAAGTTCAGGAGAAAAGGACAGTACGGCGGATACGGGAATCAGTACGGCAGCGGATACGGCGGCGGAAGCGGAGCATCGGGACAGCAGAAAGATAAAACCCATAAAGTGCTGAGATGTCCGGGCTGCGGAGAAAAGCTGAGAGTGCCGAAGGGCGCCGGGAAGATAAACATAACGTGCCCGCACTGCGGTACGAAGTTCATAAAGAAAGTATGACGGATAATGAGGAGGTAGATCATGCCAAATCCACCGGATCCGGTGGCGGTTTCCATATTCGGGATGGATATCATGTGGTATGCCGTGATGATAACATCCGGCATGATAATAGCTACGGCCATATGTTGTTTCAGAGCCCGCAAACATGGGCTTTCATCGGATAGAATAATAAATTTCGTGATAATATGCATACCTGCCGGCATAGTGGGGGCAAGGCTCTATTACGTGGTGTTCAACTGGTCCATGTATTCGGGAGATCTGCTCTCCGTATTCAATACCAGGGCGGGAGGGCTTGCCATACACGGCGGGCTCATATTCGGTATCGGAGCTGCGCTTATACTGTGCTATGTGTGGAAGGTGAGGCCGCTGAACATACTGGACCTTGCGGTGCCGTCCATAGCCATAGCGCAGGCGATAGGAAGATGGGGGAATTACTTCAATTCGGAGGCTCATGGCGGGCCTACCGATCTGCCGTGGGCCATAACGGTCAACGGTCAGACGGTGCACCCGACGTTCCTCTACGAATCGATCTGGTGCTTCCTGCTGTTCCTGTTTTTGATATATGTCGATAACAGAAGGAAGTTCGAAGGTCAGACGCTGCTTTTGTACGGTATGCTCTATTCGCTGGAAAGGTTTTTCG
>CASEFF010000180.1 GCA_949287115.1 uncultured Bacillota bacterium
CTGCCTATCGCCCATTCGGCAAAGTTCTGGAAACCCGACGGCACCGTCTGCAGTCTGCGTCCCGCCACGATCGCCACGATGCAGATCGCTATGGTTATGGCCGCACTGGTTATCATGCCGTTTGACATACCTATGGAATTCAACGCCTCTATCACAGTACTCAAGCCTCCTTTTCCTTCGCACCGCGCTTCTTACCTCCCAGCGCCAGCACCTTGTTCATCACAACGAGCCCGGCAGCCGTACCCAGCAAAAGCGCGATGCCGTTGAACGGCATAAAATCTCTTATTAAAAAAGCCAACGCCAATGTCGCCACATTCACTCCAAAACTTATGAGAGACCTCATGTAGATATCCCCCACCCCATTGGCATCAGCGTCAGCGGATCCTTCCTCGCGAAAGTACTTTTTCCACAGCAGAAGATTCTTCAGGTAACCTACCGCACCGCCTAATATCAATCCTGCCAGACACCCTACAACATAAGTCACCCAGTATCCTCCCCTCTCTTTTTCAATAAATTATATACCAGTTTGCGGGAGTTGTGAACCCGTTTTTTTCGACAGTTTTTTCACGACTTTTTAGCTTTTTCAACGTTTTCGGGAAATTTACATTAATTTTAAACATTTTGTAGCTGCAAATTTACAAAACTTTTTTGTTATGATTCCCGCGGTAAACAAGTCATCGTGCAACCCATACGGCGGTCTACCCGTCGTTTTCAATATCACGTATCATGTTGTTGAGCCACTTTTTGCTGAAGTACCTCTTCGTTAAAAATATGCCTTTCACGACCTCTTCCAGCTTGACGGCGGCGACCGCCAGATATATCGGGAAGTTGAGGACGAGGGCCGTTATGAATGCAAGAGGCACTCCTATGAACCACACCGTCGACGTTTCCGTTATCATGGCGAACTTCGTGTCTCCGCCGCACCTGAGGGTGCCCGTCACGTGGAGCGCGTTGTATATCGTCAGCCACATGGTGAGCCCGTAGACTATGAGTATCTTCGAAGCATAGTCATCTCCCTCGGCCGAGAAGCTGAAAAAGCTCAGCAGCGGTTCGCCCGCCACTATGATCATCCCGCTGAATACGATGCCCACTCCAAAGCCTATCTTCACCAGTTTTTTCGACATGGCATAGGCGAGATCCACCTTTCCTTCGCCCAGCTTCTGTCCCACCAGTATCAGTATGGCGTCTCCCACGCTGAAAGCCGCCATGGTGAACATGTTGTTTATCGTATTGCACGCCTGTATGGCCGCGCCTTCGGCTATGCCCATCCTCGCGAATGCCGCTATGTAAAGGGACGTGCCTATGCCCCACAGCGTCTCGTTGGTCGTCGTAGGCAGCGCGTTCCTCACTATCTTCATCGCCAGCTCCCTGCCGTAGCTGAAAAATTCCCTGAAGCTGCCTGCGATCTTGTTCCGCAGGCCGAAGACCTCGAAGAGTATTATCAGCATTTCCAGCAGTCTGGCTATGGCCGTTGCCAGAGCCGCTCCTTCCACGCCGAGCTTCGGCGCTCCCAGATTGCCGAATATGAAGACCCAGTTGAGGAACGTATTTGTCCCCAGCGCCGTAACGCTTGCTATGAGCGGCAGGGCCGACTGCTGCGTAGCCCTCAGGGCCACCGTGAACGGCTGCGTCACCGACAGCATGAGGAACGTGAAAGCCCCTATCCTGACGTACCCCGCGCCCGTTTCTATGACCTCCGGATACTTGGTGAATATGCGCAGTATCTGCTCCGGAAAGAAAAATCCGACAATAAAAAACAACAGACCTATGCCCATCGCCACCGTGAGAGCAAAGCCTGTAGTCCTTCTTATGTTTTTGAAATCGCGGACGCCGAAAAACTGCGATATGAACGTCGCCGATCCTCCGGCGAATCCATAAAGCAGCATCCAGTGGATGAAGAATATCTGAACCGATACTCCGACCGCGTTGAGCTCCACTTCCCCAAGGCTCCCCACCATGAGATTGTCTATGAGGCTGAGGCTCGATCCTATGAGGCTCTGGAGCGCTATGGGCAGCGCCACCTTTGCCAGTACGCTGAGAAGTTCCCTGTTGTTCAACGTTTCAAACTCTTCCCTGACGGTCATTTGTCCTTCTTTCGCCCTCCTCTGTCATCTTCCTTTTTTATCTTGTCTGCCTTGAGGCTTATGTTCCTGTTGCCCGTATCCGAGAGCAGTACGTATATCAGCATTATCGCCACGGCTATAAGTCCCAGATATTCTATCACGAGCCCCCTGCTGTACAGCACCGCCACTATGCCCATGATGCCGCTGATGCAGTACAGTATCATGACGGCTCTCCGCTGTCCGAATCCGGCTCTCATTATCCTGTGGTGCAGATGTTCTTTGTCCGCAGTCCCTATGGACTGACGCTTTGCCACTCTCCTGACTATAGCCATGAACGTATCGAATATCGGAAGTCCCAGCACCAGAGCCGGTATTATGACCACAACTATCGTCGCACTCTTCACGGCGCCGAGCACCGATACGGCAGCTATGGAGAAGCCCAGCAGCTGCGAGCCGCCGTCTCCCATGAATATCTTCGCCGGATTGAAATTGTACGGCAGAAATCCCAGAGCCGCTCCCGCTATGACCATCATGGCGATGGTCGGTGCGTACTGACCGTGGATGTACGACACGTACCCGATGCACAGCGCCGATATGGCGGCTATCCCGGCCGCCAGTCCGTCCAGTCCGTCTATGAGATTGACGGCATTCGTTATGGCTATGATCCACAGTACTGTTATTAAACATCATGCCACGTCCCCGAACATCATGTTGCCGGGGCCGAAGTAATTGGTTATGAACTCTATCCTTATGCCCATCGAAAAAACGGTGACGGCGCATATTATCTGTCCTATCAGCTTCACAAGGGGCTTGAGATCCTTGAGATCGTCTATAACCCCGAGTATATATATCATCGTGCAGCCCACCATCAGGGCGATGAACTCCTCTTCCTCCACCGACGATATGGCGAGGGATATCATTATTCCCGCATATATGGCCATGCCTCCGAATCTCGGCATCGGCTTTTTATGGACCCTTCTCTCATCTTTCGGTATGTCCATCGCTCCTATCTTCGGAGCGATGACGATGGCGACGGGCGTCAGCGCCGCCGCTATCACCAGAGCGATGATAAAGGGCCCCCATAATTCCATACTGGTAGCTGTCACTTGATCTCTCCTAACATTATTATCCTGAGCCCCGCTTCATTGAGTATGTCCACCGACAGCTGGTCAGGATACCCTTCCTTCACCACTATCCTGCTGATACCGGCGTTTATTATCATCTTGGCACATATCACACAAGGCTGATGAGTGATGTAGATCGTGGCATCCTCTATACTCTGTCCGAGAGTAGCCGCCTGTATTATGGCGTTCTGCTCGGCATGGAGAGCCCTGCAAAGCTCGTGTTTTTCACCCGACGGTATGCCGAGCTGCTGCCTGAGACAGCCGCCTTCTCTGTCGCCGCAGTGTTCGAGTCCCCTCGGCGCTCCGTTGTATCCCGTCGCGATTATATGCTTGTCCTTTACTATGACCGCACCTACATGTCTTCTGAGGCAGGTGGATCTCTGCGCGGTAAGTACCGCCATGTTCATGAAATATTCGTCCCAACCGGGTCTCTTGTCCATATCACATCTCCCCGGATCCTTCGCATCGGATCCCTCTGCGGAACGCACATGATCATGCACGATCCGTGATACTATAATTTGTTCGGCATAAGTCGTTCTGTCACAAGCAGCTCCGCCAACAGCTCTGCCATAGGCGGCTCAGTAATATATCTCGGCAAGGTACAGTCCGTATGGCGGAGCCGTATGTCCCGCCGCGCTCCTGTCCCTCGCTTCTATCATGTCCTTCATCCCGTCCGGGTCAATCTTTCCAAGTCCCGCATCCACGAGCGTACCGGTTATTATCCTGACCATGTTGTACAGAAAACCGTCGCCGCTGACGCTGATCTCGATGTCTCCGGCAAATCCGTCATCGCCGGCCGCCCCGGCCGTCCCGAGCAACCCGGCCGTTCTCCCGGCCATTCCTTCGCCGCGGCTTTCCTTATCGCACGCCGCGACCTTTATATCGTATATCGTCCTGACCGTCGTCTCCCTCGGCGTCCCTCCCGAGGCCTCGAATGATTTGAAATCGTGGGTCCCCTGAAGATATGCCGCCGCCTTCGCCATCGCCGCCGTGTCGAGAGGCCTGTCCACATGGTATACGTAATTTCTCGAAAACACGTCGCTGGATGCCGCATTCCTTATCCGATACACGTATCTCTTGCCCTTTGCATCGAATCTTGCGTGAAAACCGGCAGGTACCTCTTCCGACGATAATATCCTGACGGGAGACATGGCAAAGGAGCCCTTCTCCCTTCCCCTCAGCATATTGTTGGCCGCCGGCGCTATCCTTTCCGCCGGGATGCCGCTTTCCGTAATGAAAGAAGCTCTCTGGCCGAGGGCGTGGACGCCGGCATCCGTCCTGCTGGTGCCGTTGAGCGTCACTTCCTCGCGCAGAAGCGAAGACAGGATCTCTTCCAGGTGGCCCTGCACGGTGGCAATGCCCGGCTGTCTCTGCCAGCCATGGAACACGGAGCCGTCATATTCTATTGTCAGCAAGATATTCTTTCCCATAGACCTTGTACTATTATATAATACTTTTTCCGCGATTTACAGGTTTTGTTTTCGTGAACTTCATTATTTCATTTCCGCCATTCCACGCACATATCGACGCCGGCCTCTGCCGGTCTGCATGTCTGTCGGTTCGCCGGCCTCTGCCGGTCTGTCGATCCGCCGGCCTATAAGAGGAACGGCCAGACCACGAATATGTATGCAATGCCGCAGCCGCATATATACGGTCCCAGCGGCTTCACGTCATCCCTGCCGTACCTGCCCGATGCCAGTCCGACGGCCGCTACTATTCCGCTAAGCAGCGAAGCTCCTATGAGCACGGCTGCGGTCCCGACGATCCCCAGCGACAGTCCCAGCGAGGCGAATAGCTTCACATCACCGAATCCCATCACTTCCTTTTTGAACGCCGCTCCGCCCAGCACCGACACCATCATCATGACGCCTCCGCCTATGAGTGCTCCCAGCAGCGGCTGCCACACGCTGTCGTGATAGGGTATGAATCCGAAGGCCGAAAGCGCCAGCATTATGACGAACTGATCCGGTATCACCATGTATTTGAGATCAGCCAGTCCGATGATCAGCATCGCCCAGCATGCAAACAGTCCGGCCGCCGCCAGCCTGACGTCGACAAAGGAAAGCCTCACCAGCAGGCACGCAAACCCGGCCGCATATATCCATCGCCACGGAAAACCCTTCACCCTCTGCACATAAGGATCCGTCAGCTCCTGCGGCGGCTTCTGTCCGTACTCGCAAAGCCATGCGGCAGGCATCCTGTTGAAAATATATATTATCGAAAAGCCGGCAAATATCCCGACAGCGATACTCGCTGCGATCTTTACGAGGATCATTACCATTTCACGTTTCTCTCCTTCACACACACCGCGTTTCTCAGCTACTAGACATTATATACCGCCTGCCATTTCACAACAACACATTTCCATCCCGCATTTCACAGGCTGCGGCTGAGTATATATCTGTCTATTATCCCCCTCAGCGCATCTTCATCCGCCATATCTTCCTCGTATGTACATATTAGATTGGTATGTGCCCTGAAACCGGCTTTCCCGTAATCCTCCAGTTTTCTGCACATCTTTATGAAGTATTCGCTGTCATCGACCATCCCGAAATGCTCCCATATTATCAACGTCCCGTCCTCACACAGTATCAGAAAATCCGGATAATATGTCCTTCCGTTTATCACAAGCTCCGCTTCATACCGAAACGGGATCCCCAGTTCCGTCAGCAGATCGGCTATGCTGCGTTCCGACTTGGATCTGACCCATATGCCGCTCTTCGTCCTGTATTTCAGATTTTCAGGCATAAAGCGGCTTTTACGGTACGGTGCTGTCATCCACTCCACGACGTCCCTCCGATATCTGTGGCAGTAATCCGGAAACGCCGCATCGATACGCACGAGTGTCTTTTCTCTGCGTTTTCTCTTTTGGGCAGACGCAAGCCTGACGATCATCGATATAGCTTCACGTAATACCGCGCAATCATCCTCACAACTTATCAGTTCTGATCTCACGACACATTTACGTGCAAGAGCCCTGCACAGATTCGTGTTTTTCGTTATTCCTTTCTGTACTCCGCCAATCTCACGATAAAAGAATATTCTATTACCGTTTTTTCTTACCACTATATCTCCTGCCGGTAATTTTTTCAATTCATCCCCGAGCATTTTCAGCTCCATCTTTTTCCTGTCCAGCATCAGCGACAACATTTCAAGCAAACTCGATCCTTCTATAAAGCGCATACATATACCTCCCTTCATATTATGGTCGACGACTTGCCATTATTTTACATTATATTTCTATATTTGTAAATATATGTATGCGTATTCCTTATTTCTACTTTTCCTCGCCGATAGCGTTCATGGTATTTCATACAAAATATCCCGACTTTGCCATTTGCGATGTTTCAATGATAAAATACGCCATTTTCAAGAGATAATTCCAGCCAAATTATCAGTGACTTTATTCAGCAAGCCATGTCAGGATAATTTCAGAAAGCAAAACCACAAAAAAATATCCCGACCTGCCTCTTAAAGACAAGTCAGGATATTCCGACCTGAAAACGGTCGTAAAAACCCTCGATTTTATCATTGAAACGTTACAATCAACGATGTCAGGATATTCCGACCGTATAGCATACATATATCAGCCCATCATGGCTCTTATCTCGCGTTTCATCTCTCCGACGTCGGTTATGGTGTTGGTCCTGCGCCGCAGAGCCGCCGCTCCGTGCATCCCCCTCACGTACCAGCCCACGTGTTTTCTTATCTCTCTGACCGCCACGCGCTCACCTTTGTCGGCGACGACCAGATCGAGATGCTCCAGCAGCATGGCCAGACGCTCTCTGTCTGTCGGCGGCTCCGGCATCGCGCCGTGTTCCCACAGGCATTTCGCATCTCTGAATATCCACGGGTTGCCCATGGCTCCTCTGGCTATCATCACCGCGTCGCAGCCGGTCCTTTCCATCATGGAAACGGCATCACTGCCGCTCATCACATCGCCGTTGCCGATGACAGGTATGCCGACGCTCTTCTTTACGTCCGCGATGACGCCCCAGTCAGCCTTTCCTTCATAGTACTGCTCTCTCGTCCTGCCGTGTACAGTGACGGCGGCGGCTCCCGCCGCCTCGAGAGCTTTGGCCGTTTCCACCGCCGTATCGGTGCCGCGTTCAAAACCCATCCTTATCTTCGCCGTCACGGGTTTGCCGGCCGAGCCTGCCATTGCCGACACGACGTCGTACAGGACATCGAGCTTTTTGAGCAGAGCCGACCCTTCGCCGTTCTTCACTATCTTCGGCACCGGACATCCCACGTTGAGATCCAGGATGACGTTCTTCTCACATTTTAGCTCCGCGGCCGCAAAGGCCATGATCTCCGGATCGCTGCCGAATATCTGGAAAGCCACGGCTTTTTCATCGTCTCCGATATCCAGCAGTTCCCGGCTCTTCCTGTCTCCGTACCAGAGCCCCTTGGCGCTGACCATTTCCGTATATACTAAAGAAGCCCCCTGCTGTGCGCATAGGCTTCTCATCGCTTTATCCGTTATACCCGCCAGCGGCGCCAGAAAAAAAGGTGTCTCCGGGCAGAAGTCCCCTATCTTAAAAAGAGTCTTCACAAAGTTCCTGCCTTTCCGTTTCATCCCGATCCGCTCTGTCGTCGTTCTTCCTGTTCCTGCGGTTTTTCTCGTATATCAGTTCCAGACCTTCCAGCGTCAGCATCTTGTCGACGTAATCTATGCAGTCTATGCCTGAGTCTATCATCGTTGCCAGACCTCCGGTGGCTATGACCTTGACCTCAGCCGATTCGTCGCCGCTGTACTCCTGCAGCTCCTTCTTCATCTTCTTCACGATGTAGTCGACCATACCCATGTGGCCGTAAACGAGACCGGACTGCATGCTGTTTATCGTGTTTCTGCATATGACGCGTCCCGGCTCCTCCAGTTCTACCTTCGGGAGCTTTGCCGTCTTCTCGAACAGCGCCTCGGATGATATCTTCAATCCCGGCGCTATGGTGCCGCCTATGTATTCCGCTTTTTCCGAGATGGCGCAGAACGTCGTCGCCGTCCCGAAGTCTATTATTATGAGCGGACCGCCGTACTTGGCATGGGCGGCCACTGCGTTGACTATCCTGTCGGAGCCGACCTGCTTCGGATTGTCGTACTTTACAACTATGCCCGTCTTTATGCCCGCACCTATGACTATCGCCTTCCTGTGGAAGTATTTCAGCGAAAGGTGCTGCAGCGTATAGAGTACGGACGGTACGACGGTGGATATTATAACGTCGCGGACGTCCTTCATATCGAGTCCTTCATATCTGAACAGCGCTCCGATTATCATGCCGTATTCGTCGGCGCTCTTGTTATTATCTGTCTCAAGTCTCCAGCTCGTTATCATACTGCCGTCCTTGAAGACTCCCAGTACTATATTGGTGTTTCCAACATCAAATGCCAGTAGCATGGTATTCTCCTTTGCTCTGTTAATCACTTATCTGACGATCATCAGGACGTCACCGGCGTTCACCGCGTCGCCTCTGGAAACGGTAATCGATGCGACGGTCCCCGATACGTTGGCCGCGATCTCGTTTTCCATCTTCATCGCCTCAAGCACGGCGACCACATCGCCGGCGTTGATCTGCTGTCCTTCCGTGACCCTTATATCCAGCACGGTGCCCGGCATAGGCGCCGTCACGGCGCTTTCTCCCTCACCGGCCTGTGCCTTAGGCGCTGTCGCTCCGGCAGCTCCCGTGCCTCCATTGCCCGCCGCGCTGCTCTGCGCGCTCTGCTTTTCCTCAGGCGCCGCCTGCGGTGCCGGGGCAGGCGCAGACGCCTGCGGTGCCGGTGCTGCGCTTGCAGCCGCACCGACCTCTTCGACTTCAACTTCGTATTTCTTTCCGTTTACGGTAATATTGTACTTCTTCATAGCTCCCGCTTCCTTCCGAATATATCGATAACAACAATAACGTTACGCTCTCCTGCTTCCTGCCTGATCCATGCGCGCTGCCGATGACCACGGCGTATCTCCGCCCGAAATCCTCTTTATCTTTCTGACGATGAGCTTTCCGGCACCTCCTGCCGCCGTATATGCCGCGATGGCAGCCGCTATCACGGCAGTCAGTTCCTCGTCATCGATGTCATTAATGCCATCATCTGCACCGCCGTCTGCCTGCGCCGCGCTCATCTTCGCGCTGCCGGCCGGCACGCCCGCCGGCGCCGCCGTTCCCGATACGGCCTCTGCCTGCAATCCGCGTCCGTTCCCGGTCAGGCTCTTCCTGACGTCATAATTGTTCTTTCCATGTTTTTTTCCGTCGTATGACTTTTCCACCAGCAGCATGACCGCCCACACTATCGCTATCACGCATACGGCGATCACAAGGCTCATGGCTATCGTCAGGATCATCGAAAGCTCCGAAAAATTTCCGATAAAACCCATGTCGCACCTCCTAAAGCGGTATGTTGCCGTGCTTCTTGGCCGGCAGCGTCTCCCGCTTCGTAGACAGCATGTCCAATGCGCTTATGACCCTCTGTCTCGTCTCGGCAGGTTCTATGACATCGTCTACATAACCCAGTCCCGCCGCCACGTAAGGATTGTTGAACTTCTCTTCGTACTCGGCGATCTTCTCGGCCCTCAGGGCTTCAGGATCCTCGGCGGCCTTTATCTCCTTCTTGACCGAGGAGATGATGTTCACCGCTCCCGAAGCTCCCATGACCGCGATCTGCGCCGTAGGCCATGCCATTACCATGTCGGCGCCCAGCTCCTTGTTGCACATGCCTATGTACGCGCCGCCATACGCCTTTCTCAGTATGACCGTCACCTTCGGCACCGTGGCCTCGCAGTAAGCGTAGAGCATCTTGGCTCCGTGCCTTATGATGCCGCCGTGCTCCTGTCCCGTCCCCGGAAGAAATCCCGGCACGTCCTCTATGGTCAGCAGAGGGATGTTGAAAGCATCGCATCTCCTTATGAACCTTGCCGCCTTGTCGGATGCGTCTATATCAAGACACCCCGCGCCGAACCTCGGCTGATTGGCTATGACGCCGACGGTGGCTCCGTCGAGTCTTATGAAGCACGTTATCATATTTTTGGCGTAATGCGGCATCACATCGTATATCCTGCCGTCATCTGCTATCTTCACTATCACGTCGTACATGTCGTACGCCTTGTTGGGATTGTCAGGTATTATATCGTTGAGCTCCGGTATGAGCCTGTTGACGTCGTCATCGCAGGCGTATACAGGAGGCATCTCCATGTTGTTGGACGGCATGTAGCTCAGGAGTTCCCTTACCATCAGCAGTGTTTCCCTGTCGTCGCTGCCGACGAAATGCGCCACCCCGCTTATGGTGTTGTGGGTCATGGCTCCGCCGAGCCTCTCGGCAGTCACAGCTTCACCTGTCACCGTCTTTATGACTTCCGGTCCCGTTATGAACATCTGGCTCGTCTTGTCCACCATGAAAACGAAATCCGTTATGGCAGGCGAATATACGGCGCCGCCAGCACACGGTCCCATTATAACCGATATCTGCGGTATGACTCCCGACGATATGGTGTTGTTCCTGAATATCTTGCCGAACCCCGAAAGCGCCGCGACTCCTTCCTCGACTCTGGCTCCGCCCGAATCCTGAAGTCCCACGATCGGCGCTCCCATCCTGAGTGCCATTTCCTGTACCTTGACTATCTTCTCCGCATGGTATTCACCGAGGGATCCGCCGCTGACGGTAAAGTCCTGCGCAAAGGCGAACACCAGTCTTCCGTCCACCTGACCGTATCCCGTCACGACTCCGTCTCCCGGCATATCCTTTTTATCCATGCCGAAATTGTTGCATCGGTGTTTCACAAAGGCGCCGACCTCGACGAAACTGTTTTCATCAAAGAGGATGTCCAGCCTCTCTCTGGCCGTCAGCTTTCCCTTGTCGTGCTGCGCCTTTATCCTCTTTTCTCCCCCGCCCTGCGCGATATGCTCCTTCATCTCGCGCAGCTGTTCCAGTTTGTTCATCTACGCTGCCTCCTTAACCCTATCCTCTGAAATTCCTGTGGAGAGGATGTTTGTCCGTAAGTTCCTTAACGATGGCTCTTGCCTTTTCCATGGCATCGGCATCATCAGGATTGTCTATGACGAGAGCTATGGCATCGACGGTCTTCCTGACGTCTTCCTCTTTGAATCCCCTCGTCGTCATCGCCGGCGTCCCCAGCCTCAGTCCGCTCGTGATGAACGGACTCTGAGGATCGTTCGGTATCGCATTCTTGTTCGTCGTTATATTGGCCTCATCCAGCAGGTTCTCCGCTCTCTTTCCCGTGATGTCCTTGTTGACCAGCTTCACGAGGACGAGATGGTTGTCGGTACCTCCCGACACGAGATCGAATCCCTTAGCCGTGAGCGCCTCCGCCAGCGCCTTTGCATTGGCTATGACCTGCTTCTGATACTCCTTAAACTCCGGCTCCATGGCCTCCTTAAAGCAGACCGCCTTTGCCGCTATTATGTGCATGAGCGGTCCTCCCTGAGTTCCCGGGAATATGGCCTTGTCTATGGCGTTGGCATATTTTTCGGTGCAGAGTATGAGTCCGCCTCTCGGTCCCCTCAGCGTCTTGTGAGTTGTGCTGGTGACGATATCGGCGTATTCCATCGGATTGGGATGGAATCCCGCGGCCACAAGACCCGCTATGTGCGCCATATCAACCATGAGTATGGCGCCGACCTCGTCGGCTATCTCCCTGAACTTTTCGGTATGTATGGTCCTCGGGTATGCCGACGCGCCTGCCACGATCAGCTTCGGCCTGTGTTTGAGCGCCAGCTCCCGCACGTTGTCGAAATCTATCATCTCCGTCTCCGGATCGAGTCCGTAGGATACGAAGTTGTAAAGTTTACCGGAAATGTTTACCGGAGATCCGTGGGAAAGATGTCCTCCGTTGGAAAGATCCATGCCCATTACCGTGTCTCCCGGCTCCAGCACGGCCTGGTATACCGCCGTGTTGGCGTTGGCGCCGCAGTGAGGCTGCACGTTGGCGTGATCCGCTCCGAATATCTTCTTCGCACGCTCTATGGCAAGTGTTTCCACCTGGTCCACGAACTCGCATCCGCCGTAATACCTTTTTCCCGGATATCCTTCCGCGTACTTATTGGTCAGAGCGCTCCCGGCCGCTTCCATGATCTCGTAGTTCACGAAATTCTCCGAAGCGATCATCTCGATCTTCGTCTCCTGCCTGTTTATCTCTCTCTTTATCGCCGCGGTTATCTCCGGGTCGGCCTTCTCAAGATAATTGAAATACATTTCCCTCTCCTTTTCCGTCCTTTTTCCTTTATGTGTTCATCTATCAGTCATCAGCTCACTACTCTTTCGAGTCGCTTGAGTGCCAGAGCCATAGTGAGTCCCGGTATAACCCTGTTGCCGGTAATCTCCACGCCCAGCATCTCGTTTATCTTTTTGAGCCTGTACTGTACCGTGTTTGCATGTATGCCCATGAATTCCGCCGTCTTGCCGCTGTTCATGCCGGCATCCAGCACGAATGTCTCCAGCGTTTCCAGAAGCTGCCTTCCCTTGTTCTCGCCCGCTTCCTTGAACGGCTCCAGAAGCTCCATATAGTTTTTCTTAACGAAGCCTCCCTGTATCTGTATGTTTATACAATTGCTGACGAGGGTCAGCTCGTACTTCGTGAATACCCTTTTATACGGGAACACGCTCTGCACGAAAGACCAGCTCTCGCTTATGAGTCTGTAGGCGTCTCCCGCCCCTTCTATGCCGTTGAGCCCCGTAACGTGGAATATCCTCGCCTTCTTGTTGCCCTTCAGTTTATCAAAAAGCTGCACGCAGCTGTTCTTCAGGGCAGGGTTCACCTTTTCGTCCTCAAAGGTCAGTATCATGCCGTAGGTCTCGTCGCCCTCCGTTATCTTCATGACGTTGAGATCCTCTTCCTTTTCGAACTCGGCGAATATGTGGTTTTCCACCTCGGAACCGATACCCTTTGAAAAGAACACGCTGAGTATGTCGTCACCGCTTATCTTCGCCTCGTCCTTGAGGGTATACGCAAGGCTCTTGTTGCCGCGTATGAGCGCCTTTATGAACTCGGCCTTGGCGTCACGCTCCGGCGTGTACTTCCACATGCCCATGGCCAGCTCTATTATCTCCGCCAGCTTCGTTATCTCGCCCGCCGTATATGAGTCCTCGTTGTCCACGATGAACATGTAGTACTTCTCGTTGTTTATGGAAACCGGGCCCCAGTACGTCAGCACCCCGTTCACGTCTATCATCGTGTACGCCTTGGAACTGCTTTCGACGTTGCGCTCCTTGCCCAGCTTTATGGCGTCGGAGATCGTCGCCTTGTGACGCGTCTCCACCGTCAGTATCGGGTTGAAATCCTCGCTTAGTATTATGAGCTGAAAATCGTTGTTTATTGCCGCTTCTCTGACTGCCGACTGAAAATTGCTGTGCTTTTCGAAATTCAGCAGATGGAAAACGGTGTTGCTTATGAGGCTGTTGCGGAAATTGTCGCCGTACAGGACCTTGTCCATAACTTCCGTTATGGCTGTCGAATAATCGGCTCCCTCCGGCATCAGTATCAGCGGCAGCATCTCCCTTTCAGCCGTCTCGATGACCTCATCATCGAGTTTTTTCACGACCTTTCCCACGTGATATACCGCCAGCGCGGCGCAGCCCCTAGCCGCAACTGCACGCACGAGCCCGCACTGCTCCTTCACGCTGTCCCTTGCTCCAAGAAATCCGGTGAGCAGTATCTCGGTCTTTTCCACGTCGCAGAGATCCAGATCCCTGCCGTCACATGCATCCATGACCGAGATGGATTTCACGTCGTTGGACAGGTTGAGCTTTCCCGCGACCACCTCCGCCTCTCTGAAGGCATCAAGTTCAAGACAATCCGCGACCGTGACTCTCATAAGTCCTACCTCTTTTCCTCATCCTCAGCGCTGCTGTTACCGTCCGTGACGTCGCTGCCCTGCTTCCCATCGGTGTCATCTCCTTCGTCGTCGTATCCGTCGTCATAATCCTCATCGTCATCGGCATTAAGGTAATCCGTATCGTATACGGCAAGCTCCTCTTCGCTCGGCATGTCGTCATCCACATCGGCTTCAAGGTCCGCGTCGTCGGTATCCGCGTATACGTCCCCGTCATCTGCGGCATCGCCTGCCGCCGGATGCTTTCCGTCCGCGCTGTCCGCTCCGTCTGCGGTCTGACGACCTGCGCCGTTTTTATCCACCGGCTCCGCCGTCTTATCCCTGTCGTTGTACACCATCATGGCAGGTCCGCGTCCGGCGCCGTCCTTTTTCTCCTGCTCTCTTGCAGCCTCTTCGAGCCTCTTCCTCTCGCGCTCGGCTTCCTTCTTTCTCATCCTTGCAGACTGAGCCGCTTCCTTTTCGTCCTGCTGACGCTTTAACTCCATCTTTTCCCTGAGTTCTTCCGCCAGCTCTTCCGGAGTGAGCACTCCGTCATAGAGCTTCACGAACTGCTCGTTATCCAGCGTCTCGACGGCGAGAAGTCCCTCCGCCACGTTTTTGAGCTGATCCATATGTGTCTCGAGGATCTCACGGGCAGCATCGTAGGCTTCTTCTATTATGGCCTTTACTTCCTCGTCTATCTCGGAAGCCGTCTCTTCCGAGTAATTCTTTCTCGTGGAGAAATCCTTGCCCAGGAACACTTCGTCGGACGAGCTGTAGTTCACCGGCCCCAGCTTCTGGCTGAATCCGTACTTCGTCACCATATCCTTGGCTATATCGGTGGCACGCTGTATGTCGTTGCTGGCGCCCGTGCTGATGTCGTCCAGCGTCAGCATTTCCGCCACGCGGCCGCCCAGCAGATGTATGATCTGCTCGCGCATCGTTTCCTTCGTGCCGTAGTACTTATCTTCCTTAGGCAGTATCATGGTGAAACCGCCGGCTCTTCCTCTAGGTATTATCGTTATCTGATGGACAGGGTCAGTCTTGGGCAGCACGTGAGCCACCACGGCGTGACCGGCTTCATGATAGGCCGTCAGCTTCTTTTCCTCGTCGCTTATGACGCGGCTCTTCTTTTCCGGTCCGGCGATGACCTTCGTTATCGCCTCTTCTATCTCTTCCATCCTTATCTTCATGCCGTTACGTCTGGCGGCAAGCAGCGCCGCCTCGTTGAGCATGTTCTCTATGTCGGCAGGCGAGAATCCCGGCGTCCTCCTGGCAAGGACTTTAGGATCCACTCCCTTGTCGAGAGGTTTGTTCCTGGAATGTATCCTGAATATCTCCTCTCTGCCAACGATATCCGGTATTCCTATCACTATCTGCCTGTCGAACCTGCCCGGTCTCAAAAGCGCCGGGTCCAGCACGTCAGGTCTGTTGGTGGCAGCCAGTATTATTATGCCTGCGTTGTCGGCGAATCCGTCCATTTCCACCAGCAGCTGGTTGAGGGTCTGCTCCCTCTCGTCGTGTCCGCCGCCGAGGCCTGCGCCTCTCTTTCGTCCCACAGCGTCTATCTCGTCTATGAAGACGATGCACGGCGCGTTTTTCTTTGCCTGCTCGAACAGGTCCCTTACCCTCGATGCACCGACTCCGACGAACATTTCCACGAAGTCGGAACCGCTTATGGTGAAGAACGGCACACCCGCTTCTCCGGCTGTCGCTCTCGATATGTACGTCTTACCTGTTCCCGGAGGTCCCACCAGGAGTATGCCCTTAGGTATCCTCGCTCCCAGGCTGTTGTATTTGGCAGGATGACGCAGGAAATCGACGATCTCCTCCAGCTCTTCCTTTTCCTCTTTCAGTCCCGCAACGTCCTTGAACGTTATCTTCTTCAGATCGCTGTCCTTCTGCAGCTTGGCCCTGCTCTTTCCGAAGGACATGGCCTTGCCGCCGCCTCCGCTCTGATTCATTATCAGTATGAAGAAAACGACCATTATGCCGATCATTATGAACGTCGGCAGCAGGCTGAGGAATATGGACTCCTGCTCCGGCTCGTCGCTCTCGAGATTGAGCGTTCCTTCATTTACCTGCGGCATGATGTAGGATTCGTATATGAACCCGAGGTCGACCGCGCTGTTGACGTAGGCGTATACCGTCTCACCCGATTTGAGTTCGGCGGTCAGCTTCGTCTCGGTGACGTTGATGGTCCTGACCTCGTTTTCCTGCAGGTATTCTATCATCTTGGAGGTCCTTATCTCCTCCTGTTCTTCTTCTCCTCCGCTGTTATAGAACCATACCATAGCCAGTACAAGTCCGAATATGACTACGTAGATCCATATGTTCTTAGGTCTTGCTCTTTTCAAATTGCCGCTCCTTCCGGTAAAGTTTTCCGGCCGTCGTCCCGTCTCATCGCTGATGCGATCGCACTATCGTTAGCTGCGCGATGCGATCATCGGCTGCCTGTCAGCTCCGATCATCTCCGATCATCTCCGATCACGACCGGTCTTTCATCTATCATCTTCCGTATGCGTTATTTTTTGTTGATATACACAAATTTATCATGTCATTTTATCATGTAAACCCACTATCTTCAATAGAGGCGCCCGCTTTTTTATGTAAATTCACGCAAAATTCAGCTTATCTCTACCGTTCCGTCTCATCGTCGCCCCTTCGAGAATGTGACGAGACTTCTGGCCACTTCCAGCCTGTAGCCCCGCGGAAACTCCACCGTCTTCGGAGCCTGCTTCTTCCCTATTATCGCATCGGCCGCTTTCAGCCTCTCTTCCGAGATGTCCTTTTCCAGCCCTATATCCGCAAAGGCGCGCATCACGAGCCTGTGGCGCACGGCGCTGTGGGTCGCCGCCAGCTTTTCCCTGTCCATGACGACGGCGTCCGCGACACGCTTTCCGGGAGCATCCTGCTCTTCACGGCCGGCGACGTCACCCGCTTCATTACCCTCGCCGCCGCAGGCGTCCCCGTACCGTTTTTCCGCCATTTCCGCGTACGCCTTTTCCACGCAGCTCCATATATAATCCCTGTCTTCCGACGCTATCCTTCCGAGCCGCACAAGCGTATCCTTGATGTTGTCGTTATATCCGTCCTCAAGGTAAGGTATCAGCTCCAGCCTGATCCTGTTGCGGGAATATACGGCTTCGTTGTTCGTGTGATCTATGACCGGATCCAGCTTTTCGGCGTCGCAGTACTCCTCGATCTCCTTCCTACTGACGTCCATCAGAGGTCTGATGATCTCAAACCCAGCGTCATCGCGTCTGTACGCCATACCGGCAAGGCCGTCGGTCCCCGTGCCTCTAAGGAGCCTGAACAGTATGGTCTCGGCCTGATCGTCGGCGTTATGGGCCACCGCTATCCTGACGCGACCCTTCGCGCCGGCCTTTTGGGCACCGCATCCTTTGGCGCAGCTTCCCTTCGCGCCGTTTTCCGCCAGCGATGATGCGATATCCTCCGCCGTCTCGCGGAAAGCGTCGTACCGCGCGATCCTTCCGGCTTCCTCTCCCGTCATGCCCAGCTCCTTAGCCATGGCTCCGCAGTCCACCGTAAAGACCCGGCAGCCGGTACCGGTCCGCCTGCACAGTTCCTCCACGTATGCCTGATCACGTTCGGCCTCTCCCGGCCTCAGCTTGTGGTTTATATGCACGGGATGCACCGTTATGTCCAGCCGCTCCCGCAGTCTCATGAGCACATGAAAAAGGCATACCGAATCGGGACCGCCCGACAGTCCCAGTACGATATGCTGACCTTTCTCAATCAAAGCATGTTCTTCTATTGTCCTTGTTACTTTATCAAAAAGCATTGCTCCATCCCGGCGCCGTAAGCGACCTGCGGCATGTGTCCCGATGCTCGCGCATCTACGCCCGTGCACCGATATACGCACATAGACGTTCTCGCCGCCGCGCTCTCCGCCCGCGCTCCTTTTCGTGATATTTTCCGCGATATTTCCCGTATGCGGTATCTGTCCGTATCGCCTGTGATATCAATGACGATACACATTGTAATTGTATCACGGATGCGCCGTTTAGACCATAAGGAAATGACGGCTCACCGGAGCAGCGGAAGCGCGCGGGTCCGGCAATGCTGCGGGACGGTCTTGTGAGCGCGTTTTGCGGATGGATCTTGCCGGCACGTTTTGTGCAAACGTCCTGCGGGCGGCTACTTTATGCCGTAAAATCTCATGGCGTTGGCTTTCGTTGCCGCCGCGACCTTTTCCGTATCGAGGCCTTTTATCTCTGCGACTTTTTCGGCCGTGTACCTCACCTTCGACGGGTCGTTCTTCTTACCGCGGAACGGTTCCGGCGTGAGGTACGGCGAATCCGTTTCCACCAGCAGGAAGTCGAGCGGGATCTCCGAAACGACAGCCACCGTCTTCCTGTTGTTTTTATACGTTACGGGGCCCGCTATGGAAAGCGTCGCCCCCAGTTTCACGTACTGCCTGCCCAGCTCCGCGCTGCCCGAAAAACAGTGGAGCAGCACTCTGGCATCGTCGCAGACGCCTTTGCTTTCCGCCGCGCTTCCCTTTTCACCGGTCACGTAACCCGTCGTATCCGGACGCGCAGGGAACCAGCTCTTCCTTTCCGCGGAAAAAGC
>CASEFF010000181.1 GCA_949287115.1 uncultured Bacillota bacterium
GTCAGAGCCAGTTCCACATTTGACAATACCGTCTGGTGCGGTATCAGGTTATAGCTCTGAAACACGAATCCTATGGTATGGTTCCTGTATGAATCCCAGTCCCTGTCCTTATACTTTTTCGTAGATATGCCGTTTATGATAAGATCGCCGCTGTCATAGCGGTCGAGTCCTCCTATTATGTTCAGAAGGGTCGTCTTGCCGGATCCGCTCGGTCCCAGTATGGCGACGAACTCGTTCTCCCTCAGGTTGAGACTCACGTCGTCGAGCGCCTTCTGCACCAGCGTCCCGGTCCTGTATTCCTTGTGTATGTTCTTTATCTGAAGCATCTGTCAATATCTCCCCCGTCGATACTCATGCCTTCCTTCTCTTCCCACAGAGAGTATTATACCAGAAGCCTCCGCAAATAAACAGGCTGCGATGAACTTTAAATCAACTGTTCTCCTCTTTTGAAATATGCACCGCCGAATACTCCCCGTTGTACTCGTATCCCAGCTTCATCGCCATGTGGAGCGATATGCTGTTGGCCGCGTCCCAGCACGGTCTTATGCCGCGGTCTATACACTCCAGTATGAACCTTGCCGCCGTAGGTAGCGCCAGGCCTTTTCTCCTGAATTCTTCCTTAGTCGCCACCTGTATCTCAACGCCGCCGTCATATACGCTCATCGATGCCGTGCCCGCCACTATCCTGCCGTCACGCATCAGACCGTAGCCGAATCCCTCCTCGAGGAATTCCTCAGGCGAACTGAATGCATTGCAGAATTCTTCCGACCACGCCTCGCTCATGGACTGGTCGTAAAGCTCCCGGTCAAAAGCCCTCATCTCGTAACCTTCGGGTATGTTTCCGGCAAACTGCTGCAATCTGCCTATATCAAAATCATAATCCCGCTGTACTATCCAGTGTCTCTTAATCTCATGTGCGTTTCCCGGGTTGGCGCTCAGCAGCAGATCCCGCCATGCCATGGACGACTGGGAATATATGACCGTCGCCGCGTCACCGTTGATATACCCCGATATATCCGCCGCCAGCTTCCCGGCTTCGTCGTGATCCGCATCGCCGCCGATAAACAGATACTCTCCGCTGGCTATGAGTCCGATATCGGGTTCCGGCATCCTGTTTACCCACGCCTTTCCCTGATATCCCTGCAGATATGCTATGACCATGGAGTCCCATATCCCGTCAAACAGATACGCTACATCCTTTCTCTGATGATCCAAAACCTTTATCATGGCTCCCTCCTTTGCATCATCCGTCAGATATCGGTAAAGACCTTCCGCAAATGCCCGGTGGCCTTCCTCCGTAAAATGCACTCCGTCATAAGTCATGGAAACGTTCCACTTTCCCGCATCGGCAAAACGCACGCCGCATCTTTCGGCTGCCTTGCCGTAAAGCTCCGCCAGGCGGATCGAATACCCTATCGTATCCGCATCCTGCACCCACTCGCCTGCGGTCACCGGAGGCGGCGCGATCAGTACGATCTTTTCCATACCTGCATCGCCTGCACCACCTGCATCCAGCGCCGACAGGAACCGCTCCATCTTCTCCGAAACAGCCTCCGGCTCCATGCCCATCAGCAGATCGTTCGTGCCAAGCATGACGATGATCATATCCGCATCTTCGGCAAACGCTGCCGCCTTTGTCGGGATCGCTCTGCCGTTTTCTCCCATGTTTGATACATCCCATCCCGTCATGTCCGCAAGTATGTCCACCCAGCGGTCTTCTCTTGCGTAACGGCCTCCGATCCACGATCTGGGATCATATCCGTATGTATTTGAATCTCCGAAACATATCACTTTCATATCAAAGTAAAGTATATCACACTGTTATCGACAATTCCACGCAATGATATCTCCGGCCTGCCGTCTCGCGAGCCGGCCGGTCCGACGCCGTACCGACCACGACGGATTATCACAAATACGTTGATTTCAGCTGTTTAATGATAAAACGGCCGGTTTTGAAGCGGGAAAATGAAGCGGATTATCACGAACTGCTGCCCTTGGTTCGTTCCGTGATAATTTCAAGGCTCAAATCACCTTGAAATTATCACGAACAGATGATTCGGGCCATGTCGGTGATATTCTGCCTGATTTTACGCCTGTACAGACGTCGATTTTATCATTGAAGCGTTCTAAACAGACAAGTCGGGATAATCGAAGAAAAAATTTTCTTTCTTTTTCTTGACACGCCGCGCGATCCGTGCCATAATAATCGACAAATGCGAAGACCGGAAACCAGTAAGTCTTCATGAACCCTACAGAGAGCAGCCGTTTGGTGAGAGGCGCAGGGCGACGTTGACCGAATACATTCCGTGAGCAGTCCTCTGAACGGTGAGACGGCGGCATCGGCTGCGATGCAGATGCGACCGCGCCATGCTGCGGGAAAGCTTAAGGCACCAATTAGGACGGAACGGGTTCACCCGTTACAGTGAGCGAGTTTCAACAGGAACTCAGTGAGGCTGTGATCGTGAGGTCACAGTGAACAGAGGTGGTAACGCGGAAATATCTGCCCTCTGAACACAAAAGTTCGGAGGGCAGTTTTTTTATGACTGTCCTTCCAGAAAAACAAACGAAAGAAAGGACTTTAGGAAAATGTTTATCAAACTGCTGCTTCTGGTGATATTTTTCGCCATCATGATCTGCATAGGTATTTACTGCAGAAAACACGCGACCGATGTCAACGGCTTCGTGCTGGGCGGTCGTTCCGTAGGGCCGTGGCTGACGGCTTTCGCATACGGTACATCCTACTTTTCCGCCGTCATATTCATCGGCTACGCCGGTCAGTTCGGCTGGAAATTCGGTATCGCATCCACATGGATAGGTATAGGCAACGCCCTCATCGGCTCGCTGCTGGCATGGGTCGTCCTCGGCAGACGCACGAGGATCATGACGCAGCACCTTGACTCCGCCACCATGCCGGAATTCTTCGGCTCGAGATTCGGCAGCAAGGCGCTCAAGGTGGGTGCTTCCGTGATCATCTTCATATTCCTCATACCTTACACGGCTTCGCTGTACAACGGACTTTCCCGTCTGTTCGGCATGGCGTTCAACGTTGACTACACGATCTGTATCATCATTATGGCCGTCCTTACCGGCATATACGTCATAGCCGGCGGATACATGGCAACCGCCATCAACGATTTCATACAGGGGATCATCATGCTCTTCGGCATAGTGGCGGTGATAGCCGCCGTCCTTGCCAGCAAGGGAGGATTCACGGAAGCCCTTATGGGTCTTGCTCAGGTGGAGGATCCTTCCGCTTCGACCATACCGGGAGTCTTCAATTCGTTCCTGGGACCGGACCCTCTCGGCCTCCTGAGCGTAGTCATCCTCACATCCCTCGGTACGTGGGGGCTGCCTCAGATGGTGCAGAAATTTTACGCCATAGAAAGCGAGCGTTCCATACATAAAGGCACCATAATATCCACGCTGTTTGCCCTGATAGTGGCAGGCGGATGCTATTTCCTCGGCGGTTTCGGCAGGCTGTTCTCGGATCAGGTGGATGTGGCGACAGAAGGCTTTGACGCCATCATACCGTCGATGCTGTCGGGTCTTCCCGATGCTCTCATAGGCCTCGTCGTGCTTCTCGTTCTGTCGGCGTCCATGTCCACGCTGTCATCGCTTGTCATAGCATCCAGCTCGACGCTGACGCTGGACTTCCTCAAGGACAACTTCGTAAAGAATATGAGCGATAAGACTCAGGTGCTCATAATACGCGTACTGATAATACTGTTCATAGCAATATCGGTCATCATCGCCATCATACAGTACAGGAGCAACATCACATTCATCGCCCAGCTCATGGGTATATCGTGGGGCGCACTGGCAGGATCGTTCCTCGCTCCGCTCCTCTACGGACTGTACTGGAAAAAGACGACGAGAGCCGCATGCTGGTGCAGCTACGTATGGGGTACGGGCATCATGATCCTCAATATGGTGGCCAACGGTATATTCCCTCAGATGCTCCAGTCGTCCATAAATGCCGGAGCTTTCGCGATGCTGGGCAGCATGATCATCGTACCGGTAGTCAGCATGTTGACGCCGAAACTCGATGACACCCTCGTATCTGACTGCTTCGCATGTTATGAAAGAAAGGTCGAAGTCTCCGCCAAGTTGTCGCTGGGCGACGACGAGACAGGACTCGAGGAAGGATCACACATATCATAGGTGTACGATCTGCAAAACATATTATTTACAAAACATACTATCCGCAAGGCACGAGGCCGGCGCATCAACATCCTGTCCCTGTTGATGCGCCGGCCTCCTTCATTATCATGCTGCGCAGGTAGCTCATTTCAGTCGCGTCTTTACTGAAGCGCCCTTCCCTCTCAACGCCGCAGCAGCTGCCGCAGCGCACGAAGCCGTCATTATCATCAGCGCCGGAAGAAGCGCTGCCGGAGTATCGTCACCTGTCCCCGGCACAACATCCTTCCCGGATTTCAGATATACCGTCTGATTCTCATCATCTATATCGTGATGCTTGGCTATCACATCTCCGTCCCATCTGAGCGTCTCGAATACCACCAGCTGCCTTTCTCCCTGCTCCACGGCATCGAATGTGAATACCATGTCGACGCTGCCGCTGCTCCTGTTTGCTTCGAATTCCTTCACGGCAGTCACCTTCTTCCCGTCGGCAAGGAACGGCTCTCCCGTTTCCTTATCCATCAATACGCCTGTCAGTTCGTATTCA
>CASEFF010000182.1 GCA_949287115.1 uncultured Bacillota bacterium
AAAACGCAAAAAGTGTCGCGAAAAAGTATAAGCTGAAAACACCGATGAATATTTCGTTGCATAAAAGTGCGAGAAATGAATAATTATAAAAAACAGACCGCGGCGTCGATGATATGATGCAGCGGTCTGTTTTATATCCGTGTAAAGTTCCCGCGCCGCCCGGTGAGCCGGCGGGTTTACATAAATCTATCGCTTGTTGCTGTTTCTCCAGATACCCATCTTCTCGGCGTCCTTTACGAGGTCGTCTCTGAAGTCAGGATGCGCGATGGAGATGAGCGCTTCGGCTCTTTCCCATGTAGTAAGACCCTTGAGGTTGATCTTTCCGTACTCCGTTACGACGAAGTGTGTGTTCGTCCTCGTGTCCGTGACGATGGAGCCTTCGGAAAGCGTAGGCTTTATACGGGAGTGCATGTTGCCTGCCTTGTCGGTGAATGTCGACGAGCAGCAGATGAAACTCTTTCCGCCCTTGGAAAGGTATGCGCCCAGTACGAAGTCGAGCTGGCCGCCCGCTCCGCTGATGTGCCTCGTTCCCGCCGACTCTGCGCCGACCTGGCCGAACAGGTCGATGTCCACGGCGTTGTTGATGGATATGAAGTTGTCGATGGAGCTTACGACCCTGATGTCGTTGGTGTAGTCCACCGGCGCGCTGAGGCACTCCGGATTGTTGTTTATATAATCGTAGAGCTTTTTCGTTCCTGCACCGAATGCGTATGCCTGTCTGCCCGGATCCACCGTTTTGCACGAACCGTTGATCTTGCCCTTCATGGCGATGTCCACGAAAGCGTCGACGTACATTTCCGTATGGACGCCCAGGTTCTGAAGATCCGAGTTGGCTATGAGTGAGCCGACAGCGTTCGGCATGCCGCCGATACCAAGCTGCAGGCATGCGCCGTTAGGTATCTCCTCCACTATGTACTGAGCGACTTTCTCGTCGATCTCGTTTGTCGGACCGGCAGGCAGCTCTTCCATAGGAGTGTTGGAGCTTTCAACGATGTGATCCACCTTGGATATGTGTATCTTCTCGCCGCCCGGATTGCCGCCGAGAGCAACAGGCAGGTTCTCGTTTACTTCCACTACGATGCACTTGGCTCTGCTGCACATGTCAGCCATGTGGGATGCGCTCGGCCCGAAGTTGAAGTAACCCTCGTCGTCCATAGGAGTCACCCTGATCATGGCGATATCCACAGGATCAGGAAGATCCCTGTAATATCTCGGAAGCTCCGAGTATCTGATAGGCGCATAGTAGGCGATGCCCTGACTGATGGCTTTTCTTTCGATACCGGTCATGTGCCAGCTGTTCCAGCAAAGGTGCTCCGGTGCGTTCTCGATCTTGAATATCTCAAGTACCCTGAGGAGCACGCCGCCGCGGAACTTCAGGTCGCGGAGATCGTCTTCCTTTATCCTTTCGGCAAGGGCCTTATCGAGATCGTAAGGAACGCCGACGCCCCATCCGAAATCCACCCAGTCACCGGACTTCACCAGTTTTGCCGCGTTTTTTGCGGATATGACTTTACTTTCATACTCTTTTGTAAAACTCTGCATAATATTTCCCCATTTCTGTTTGTTAAGAATATATCGCGTTAAATTATACTACATTTCGGCGGAATGATAAAGCCAAAAAATATGAAAACACCGATCCTCCAGGGAGGACCGGCGGGGCACTTTCCGTATACGGCCCGGTCATCAGCGAGGGTTCGACTCGGTGCCGTTATCTGCACGGATACGGTTCAGTGGTTCAGCCTGCGTTGTCGTATCCGTTGTCTGTATTATATGGCTTTTGGCAACCCGAAAAAAGCGCATATCCGTTAAGCTTCTGTAAAAGGGCTGTAAAGCGGCAGTCTTGGTTTGAGGTTTTGGATTGCGGCCTTGACCCGAGTCTCGAACCGGGTCTTGACCCGGGTTTTGACCCGGGTTTTGCAGTTGTCAGGGCGTTTTCCGGGAAGCAACTGCAAAATCCAATGGGATGGGAGTTGTGTACCTTTTTGGTAAAGGGCCCGGAGCAGCATTTTCGGGCTTTAATGGACACGTCCGAAAGTCAGGCGCTTGCAAACGTTGAAAATTTTACAGTCCTATGTGGGGAATTGTACTGACAACTGCAAAAATCAATACACCACTTTTTGCGGGGAAGAGCATCGACACCTGCAGGAGCCCTGCGCCGATCCCGCGCATACAAAACGCCTGCCGTCTTCTGCCCGATCGCAACGGTTTGACAGACGCTTTCCGTATATGTATGATACACCTATCGGCACAAAAAGGATCCGGGAGAGGATCCGAGACCATTCACGGGAGATATAAATAGGAGATACAGATATATGAGAGAATTTTTACTGCAGCACGTCGGTATGGATCCGGTATCGTTCCACATGCCGGGCCACAAGGGTTCGGCGATATTCAGGAAGTACGGCTACGGGGGCTTTCTGGACAGGCTCATAGATTGCGATATCACGGAGATACCGGGGGCGGACAATCTGTTTCAGGCGGAAGGGATCATAATGGATACGCAAAAAAAGTATGCCGATCTCTATGGCGTTGAACATTCGTACCTTCTGATAAACGGCACCAGCGGCGGTCTCATCGCGTCCATACTGGCGACGGTGAAGCCGGGCGGCAAACTGATAATGGCGAGAAACTGCCACAAGTCGGTTTTCAATGCCCTGACGCTGGGCGACATAAAACCGGTGTACGCCAGGCCCGAACTGGTGGAGGACTACGGGATCTCGGGAGCGATAGCTCCGGAAGAGATAAAGCGCTGCCTCGACGAAAACCCCGACGCCGGAGCCGTGATACTGCCGAGCCCCAACTACTACGGTATCTGCAGCGATATCCGGGCAATAGCCGATGTGGTACACGCGGCGGGCAAGGTGCTGATAGTGGATCAGGCTCACGGAGCTCATCTGAAGTTTTTCCATAAGTTCGGATACGGTGACGGTATGCCGATGGCAGCGGAGGACTGCGGAGCCGATATCGTTGTGAACAGCATCCACAAGACGCTGGCATCCCTGACCCAGAGCGCGGTGCTCAATCTGGATTCATCGCGGGTGGATCGCTATGCGCTGGAAGATAAGCTGCAGGCCGTACAGAGTACCAGCCCTTCCTATATCCTGATGAGCTTTCTTGACATCAACGCCGACCTGCTGGCGGATCACGGCAGGCAGGCAATGGGCGCATGGCGCGGGAACATAGACCGTTTTTATGACGAGGCGCAGAAGATAGAAGGGCTGAGGCTGCTGACGACCGGCAACATGGACACCACAAAGATAAATCTGGACATGGGCGGCCTGGGCATAGACGGGGCGACGCTTGAGAAGCTGCTGATGGAAAGGGGCGTATTTTCCGAGCTTCACACGGGGAACATCCTGATGCTGATGACGGGCATAGGAAACACGAAAGAGCATATGGGAAAGACCCTCGAAGCCCTCAGGCAGATCGCGGCGGAAAATGCCGGGAATGCAACTGTTGAGCGCAGGGCAGGCGGCAGCGCACATGGGTCGGAAAAGTCCTGTAGAGTATCTGTTCCGGGAAAACTGCACGAGGTGCCGACAGATAAGGAACTCGTGCCGCTGGAAAAGGCGAACGGCCGTATCTGCGCCGGGTCGATCATTCCCTATCCGCCGGGCATACCGCTTGTCTGCCCGGGAGAAGAGATCACGGAAGACATCGTAAGGTATATCGGAGCCATGCGCGGCGACGGCGAAAAGGTCATCGGCGTCAACGACCGCGGCCAGGTGCCGGTGGGGAAGAGATAAAGGTGAAATGTGAAGAAAATATCGTGATTTATTCCGGAGCTCATGCTCCGGGCCCGGCCTTTTACAAAAAACTTCTTTTATTGCCCCATGCGTTATGGTATCATATCCACGGGTGGATAGTATTCATATACGGAAACTATACCACGTGCGACGACAGAAAAGACATATAGCTTTCCGCGCACGGCAGTAAGCCGCCGCTTATATCCCAACGGAACGAGACGGGAGAAGTCGACGCTCTTGCAAGGAGGTCGATAGATTGAAGATAGGGTTTATTGGTGCAGGAAAGGTGGGCTGCAGTCTCGGCAGATATTTTGCCGAAAACGGAAGAGGACTGGGCCCGGAAGTAGGAGGCTATTTCAGCCGAAGTAACGAGTCTGCGAAGGACGCGGCACGGTTCACTGATTCTAAAGCGTATGAGAATATGAGTGATTTGATCGATGAGTGCGACGTTATCTTCCTGACCGTTCCCGACGGAAACATTCGCGATGTCTGGCAGCAGGTGCGCGAGTGGGATATAAAGGGAAAGACCATATGTCACTGTAGTGGTGCGATGTCTGCCGGCGATGCTTTTGAAGGCATCGGGGAGACGGGAGCTTTCGGATATTCGATCCATCCGCTGTTCGCTGTGAGCGATAAGTACAACGCTTACAGAGAGCTGACGGGTGTTTTTTTTACACTTGAAGGAGACGGTCTTGTGCCGGGCGGCGATGCCGACGACGAAAAGGGCGCAGGAGCTGACGCGGGAGCCGATGCGGGAAACGCGCGCGGGAAATGCTCTGCGGATTTCCGCGGACTGAAGGATGCGCTGGAGCGCATGGGAAACCCCACGTACGTCATAGACAGCAGGGACAAGACGCTGTATCACTGCGCGGCAGCCGTGGCAAGCAATCTGGTCTGCGGTCTCATCGACCAGAGCATCGCCATGATGGGGCGGTGCGGTTTTTCGGAGGAGGACGCCGTGAAGGCGCTGGCGCCCATACTCACGGGAAACATGGCTCATATAGCTCACGACGGACCGACGAAAAGTCTCACGGGACCCATAGAAAGGAACGACGTGACGACGGTGAGGAAGCATCTGGAGAGTCTCGCAGATGACGAAAGGGAAGTTTACAGGATGCTGAGCGTCAGGCTGGTTGCCATGGCGGGCAGGAGGCATCCCGAGAGGGACTATTCGGAAATGTCCGCGCTGCTGGAGCCTTCGGGAACGCGGTAACGAAACTGCGATAGCGGCGAGAACGGGAAAAAGAGCGCACCAAAAGGGCGCAGAACGATAGTGAAAGGAAGAGAAAAATGAAGAACACAGTCGCAAGTCTGCT
>CASEFF010000183.1 GCA_949287115.1 uncultured Bacillota bacterium
ACGATGCTGCGATGCCGATGCCCGACCCGGCCGCATCGTATATAAAAACCGGCGCGGAATCGTATCGGGTAGTGATACGATATCCTGCGCCGGCCTTGTTATATTCGCAGTCTTTTGCCTGTCGTCAGGCTGAAAAGGTTTTCTGAAAGGGTCGGGCTGACCGGAACCTTAGATGAGACCCATGGCCTTCATTTCCCTTTCGATGCGTGCGTCCACCTCGTCCGTAGGAGGACAGAGAGGGAGCCTGAAGTAAGGCTTTATCATGCCCATCTTTGCGAGAGCCACCTTTACAGGTACAGGGTTCACGTCGGCGAACATGCTGTCGATGATAGGCTTCATGGTCAGCTGCAGCTCTCTTGCTCTGGCGATATCGCCTGCGAACCAGCTCTTCGTCATCTCCACCGATTCCTTAGGCATTATATTGGCTATTACCGATATGTAGCCGTCGCCGCCCAGCGACAGGAGAGGTACCACCATGTCGTCGTTGCCGGAGTAAACGGCGAAATCATCAGGTACGAGGCTGCATATCTCGGCTACCTGAGCGATGTCTCCGCTTGCTTCCTTTATACCCACGATGTTCGGGTGCTCGGCCAGCTTTGCGGCTGTAGCAGGAGCGATGTTCACTCCCGTACGTCCCGGTACCGAGTAGAGTATGCACGGGATGGATACGGCGTCGGCCGTGGCCGTATAGTGCTGTATGAGTCCGTGCTGTGAACACTTGTTGTAGTAAGGCGTTACCAGCAGCAGAGCGTCCACTCCCGCCTCTTCGATCTTCTTTGCCAGATTTATTCCGTGGTGCGTATCGTTACTGCCTGCGCCGCCTATGACAGGGACTCTGCCTGCCACCACGTCTACGCAGAATTTAATTGTCGCTATGTGTTCGCTGTCATCGAGGGTCGATGCCTCGCCTGAAGTACCGCACGCGATGATGGCATCTATCCCCTGCTCTATCTGCCAGTTGATAAGATCCCTGTAAGCGTCAAAATCCACCGATCCGTCTTCGTTGAACGGAGTTGCGATCGCTACTCCGCATCCTCTGAATACTGCCATTTTCGTTTCCTCCTTAAATCTGAAATGCTGTTTTGAATAATAAAAAAGTTGCATCTATCGATGCAACAGGAAACGCTTTTTTCTGTTGATCGATAGCGCCTCTGCTCATGTTATGAGCAGGAGTATATGACATGTTCTGCCATATCCCAGAAACCCTCCGTGCCCGGACGGGTCCTTCGGCGGTGTCTCCTTTCGCCGGTGTCACGGGCTGCCGCCTCTTTCCGGTTACTGATATCTACCGCACCTCTATCAACTTTGTATCATAGTGTATCATGCGCCCGACATATCTGTCAACACTTTTTGCGGGAAAGCGCGGGATCCGGCGCAAAGCAAAGAATTTAATACTTGTTCGAATTTTTATATTATTTAAAACATTCTTGATTTTTAGCTCACAAGAGTATATCATATATAAATAATAGGGATTTGATCAACGGGCATCGGTATCGATGCTTTAATGATCTTAATGAATGATAGAGTGAAAGGAGGGAAAATATGAAGAAGTTGACAGCGATAGTTGTCTCCATTTCCATGGTCATGCTGTTCACGCTGGCCGGGTGCGGAGGCGGCGGTGAGGAAAAGACCGCTGATGCCACCGCTCCGGAGCACTTCATACTGACGGGTGAGTACAGCGACCATTACATCAACTTCACGGAGATCAGCGATGAGGCCGAGATCGTGATGTGGAATGCGGACAGCGAAAAGTTTGAAGAAAGCGAGCTGTCGGAGGAGACCGTGGTAGGCAATTTCACCAGACTTTCCGAAAAGGACGATAACGGCGTGGCCGGAAAGGTGGAGATCGTAGCCTACGAGGACAAGGACGCTTATTGGGATGAGGATGCCTACTGGATCGAAGGTGCGGGAGCCGAGTCGGAGCCTGCAGTAGATGACGAGACGGGAGAAGCCGTATTCTCGGCAGAGTACAGGGTTCCTATGGGCGAGCGAATTCTTGCGGGATTCAAGCTGGGAGATTACAGCGGCACGACGGACTTTGCAAATCTGGACGACAGCACGTACTGGAGCGACAACGACTACTACACCGCAACGTCCGACGATACGCTGACGATGCTTACCGGCTACAAGACGTATCTGCAGACTACAGGTTATACGTGCGGGCCTTCATCTGCCGCAACGGTGCTTGAATGGTACGGCGTAAGGGACGGTCTCAACGATATGGACCTGGCGGCGCTGAGAGGTTCCGAGGGAGCCGGGAGCTTCGCACGCGGAGCGACCATAAGCGAGATGACGAACATATTCGAGAGCCTGACGAAGCTGGGCATAACGGGAGAATGGGAGATAACGTCTTCCGATCAGGAAGGAAATGAAGGCCTCCTCATGGATCCTGAATGGGTACAGGGCCAGCTCGAGGAGGGACATCCTATCATGGTCGCATGGAATTCCTACGGCGCACATTATCAGACCATCATAGGCTATGATAACATGGGTACCGACGTGACGAACGACGACGTGCTCATCGTTATGGATCCTTACGACACGACGGATCACGACAACAACGGCTATGCGATAGAGTCTTATGAAAGGCTCGCATACGGCCTGTTCACATTTGACGATGGCATCACGGGCACTCAGTTCATAACGGTAGCGCCGGCGGAAGGCTGGGACTATGAGCCGACGATGGGCGAAGGCATCAGCGATGATTACAATAACGTAGGAGTATTCACCGACGCCAACAAGCTGTCCTATGGAACGACGGCGGAAGCCCTTGCGGAGAACTATCCTGACACCGAATACATCGGTGACAACGGACTGGCGGGACCGGCCAGCAGCCTCTTCGCAAGGACGGGCGATCACAACTATTCGCCGTACTATAAGTTCTATGACTTCTACAACATGGAAGACACGGATACTCTGAAGGTACTGACAAACTTCAAGACGCTGCAGCAATCTACGGAGTGGACATGCGGCACGACATCGGCCACCATGGTCATGAACTGGTTCGGCATGGACGAAGGTGAAAACGACATAAGCCTCGCCACCCACAGGCAGGGCGGAAAGACGGGAGCCACGACGCTTGCCGGCATGGAGGAAGTTTTCAAGTACATGAACGATACATATAAACAGGACTGGATATGGTTCACGAACCAGGATCTTGACGACCCGTACGGTGAAGAGTCATACATCGGAGATTACTGCCTGCAGGCGGGAACTACCGAGGACTGGTACGGCCTGATCCCTTACCTGCTTGAAAAGGACATCCCTATCATGATAGGATGGGATGAATGGGGCGGTCACTGGCAGGTCATCGTAGGATATGACGACATGGGAACACCTGAGGCGACTCAGGACGACGTTCTCATACTGGCAGACCCTTATGACACCACGGATCACAATCAGGACGGTTACGTCATCGAAAGTTTTGAGCGTCTCGTATACGGATGGTATTCCAGCTATGATGAAGAGAACCTTCACAACGAATTCATAGTGGCTTTCCCTGAGTCGGAGTATGAAGATGTAGTGGAAGACCTCGGACTCGTAGAGAGCGACGATGAGAGCGAAGAGAAATAAACAGCATCGGACCGCCTGGGATATCTGCGATACGAATGATGCACAGGTGAATGATGCACGGGGGCCGGAACTATAAAGTTCCGGCCCCTTTTCTGTCCGGCCCCGGATCCTGTCCTGCATGAACTGCCGCGCCCGGGGCCGGTCAAAGGGACTTAGTTGCCGTCCGTGAGGCCTGAAAAGGGGCGAGCCGGAGCAAATAGTGACTTAATGGCGCCGAAGCCTTTTCTGAATATTAAAACTATGAGCAATTAAGAGCTTTACTACCGGCCCGCTTTTGCAGTATAGTAAAGTGTATGGGAGAGGTGCCGCCTGAGGCATCCTTACATGAATAAGATAACCGGGAGGGATGACCATGAACACTGTACTTAAGAGCACATGCATCTATGATGGCGTCAGCGGTGAGCCGTTCGCCGGATACGTAGAGGTAGAGGGCAACAGTATAAAGAAGATCGTGAAGGGCGAGACGGGAGAATACGACGATCCCGCGAAGTACGACGTGAAGGACTGCGGAGACAGGACGATAACCGCAGGGCTGATAGACAGCCATATACACCTTTTCCTCGGATCGCTCCATAACGCCACGGTGGACATATACGAGACGTCCACGGAAGATGAAGCGGCGAAGAAACTGTACGATTTTTACAAGGACCGCGACGACGAGTGGCTGCTGGGATTCAGATGGTGCAATTACAGATGGCCGGATGAGAAGCTGCCTGTAAAGGAAACGCTGGACAAGTATTTTCCGGACAGACCGGTCATCGCATTCAACGACGAACTCCACGCCGTATGGGTCAACAGCGAGACGCTGAGACGATGCGGCATAGATAAAAACACACCCGACCCTGCAGGCGGTACGATAGCAAGAGATGAAAACGGCGAGCCGACGGGATATCTGCTGGAGCAGCCGGCCATGGCTCTCGTCACAAAAGAGGCTCTCAACGTGGGCCCCGAAAAGGAAGAGGAGCTGATCGAAGGTTTCATAAAGATGGCTCACACGAAGGGCGTTACATCGGTGGGCGCCGTACACGTCCTCAGGATAATGAAACACGAGGCGTGCAGACGTCTCGAGGAAAAGGGCAAGCTGAAGGAGAGGGTATTCTTCGCGCCGCACATGGAGATGGATATGGCAGAAGCGGTGAAACTGAAGGAAGAGTATAATTCAGACAAGCTGAAATTCCTGGGACTCAAGGGATTCCTCGACGGAACGCCTCTGGGATATACGGGATACATGGTGGAGCCGTATATGGACAGGCCGGGTTTCCGCTCCGAGCCGCTGGTGGACAAGGACTGGCTGGAAGCAAAGAGCAGGGAGTGTTATAAGAACGGCATATCCATGAGACTTCACGCATGCGGAGACGGAGCTGTGAGAATGGCGCTTGACGCATACGAGGCGGCGAGAAAAGAGTACGGGGACAAGGACGTCAGGAACACCATAGAGCATATCGAGGTGCTCCACAGAGACGATCTTAACAGGTTCGCCGAGACGAAGACCATCGCCAGCATACAGCCGTGCCATATACTGATGGAAACGCTGGAAGGTCACCCTATATTCAGCATGCTCCCTGCCGACAGGGTGGATCTGGCATGGCCGGGCAAATCTCTGGCAAAAGCCGGAGCGACCATAGCTTTCGGTACAGATTATCCTATCGTTGAGCTGGATCCGATCGATACCATATACAGAGCTGTGAAGAGAAGGATGGAGGACGATCTTCCGGAAGAAGGCTGGAATCCTCAGGAAAAATTCACGGTGGCGGAAGCTATAGACAACTGCACAAAGGGTCCGGCGTTCATGATGCGCATGGAGGATAAGCTGGGAACCCTCGAAGCGGGAAAACTGGCTGACATAAACGTGTTCAATAAGAACATCTTCGAAAACGAGGACGACATACCGTCCGTAAAGACGGATATGACGCTGTTCGACGGCGAGATCGTATACGACAACATGTGATGAGAGATGAGGCCGCGGCTTATAGCCGCGGCCGCTGTGCGTACGGAGCTGCGCTCCGTACGCGTCCACACTTTAAAGAGCGCGAAGCGGGCGGTTTGATGATATCATTCCGCCCGCTTTTTCTGCCCGGGAGCCCGTAGTTTGCAGTCATGCCGGTGATACGCCCGTGACGACTGCAAAAATTTCAACGGCCGCTGCGCCCGGCGCCCTGACGTGCCCGTTAAAGTCTCGAAAATGCGGCTCCGGGCCCTTTACAAAAAAGGTGAACTATCTGCAAACCCACAGGATATTGCAGTCGCCGCGCGGAAAACGGAAGAACAACTGCAGGTCGCGGCCGGATCAATAGGTCGCGGCCATTGCAGCGGAGCCAAAAACACATTAATATATAGGATTCGGCGCGATTTTGTGGTATGATAAAAGAGTATATTAATTTTAAAGAGGGAAGCAAATGGAACACATTATTTGGAACAGGGAGATGGAATGTGCGGACAGGGAGACCAAGAACGCCATCCAGCTCGACAGGTTGAAAAAAACCGTAGCCACGTGCTACAACAACGTACCTTTTTACAGGAAGAAGTTCGATGAGATCGGTCTGAGACCGGAACACATCAAGACCCTCGAAGATATCAGACATATCCCGTTCACGACGGCGGACGATCTGCGGGAGAATTATCCGTTCGGTCTTTTCGCGGTGCCTAAGCGCGAGGTCGTGAGGATACACGGCTCCTCGGGCACGACGGGAAAACCCAAGGTCGTGGGATATACGAAGAAGGATCTGGATAACTGGACGGAGATAATGGCGAGGGTCATATGTGCGGCCGGCGCCAACGCCGACGACATCGTACAGATAGCTTTCGGGTACGGGCTCTTTACGGGCGGCTTCGGTCTCCATTACGGTATGGAAAAGATCGGGGCCATGGTCGTGCCGCTTTCCAGCGGTAACACCGAAAGGCAGATAATGATAATGCAGGATTTCGGCAGCACGGTACTGATCGCGACGCCGTCATACGCGTTGTATCTGGCTGAGGAGATAGAGAAAAAGAACATAGATAAGGATACCATAAAGCTGAGGCTGGCGCTCTTCGGAGGCGAAGGCCATACGGAAGAGATGAGAGCCAAGATAGAATCCCAGCTGGGCATACTGGCGACGGAAAACTACGGGCTGTCCGAGATAGGCGGTCCGGGATATTCGGGCGAGTGTTATCTGAAGAACGGGCTCCACATCGCGGAGGATCAGTTCATATCGGAGGTCGTCGATCCCGATACGCTCCAGCCGCTGCCGATAGGCGACAAGGGCGAGCTGGTGGTGACGACGCTGACGAAGGAAGCCTTCCCTGTGCTGAGATAC
>CASEFF010000184.1 GCA_949287115.1 uncultured Bacillota bacterium
TATCTCGTCAATATCCATATCACGCGATTTCATTCTCCTCGCGATCTCATGCTGCTCTTTTAGTGCGCCTTGAGATATCCCCTTATTCATCCCCTCTTTTATTCCCTCTTTTATACCTTTTTCAATCCCTTTATTCATCCCCTCCTGCAGACCGCGCTCATATCCGTCGTTCTCCCTTATCGCTTCACATTCCTCTAGTCAGCTCGATATTGATAAAATCCATGATATCACCACCGTTCTTCTTCAGGAATTCATACAGTATCCCTTCATCGAGACACTCTCTGACCGTTTCCTCAACAGCCTCTTTGATACTCCTGTCTCTCTTCTTGTCTCTTATCTTCTGTATGAATATGCTGTATTCACGGAGAGTCCTGCTCTTTTCAAGGATCTCCGCTCCCTTATCGTAATTGACATTGATGACCTTTATTCTGGCTTCTATCGATATTTTATCACATTTTACGACGAATGCATCTGATTCTTCTCCCGTTCACCACATACATACCCCGCCGTTTTCACCTTCAAAGGTATAATATAGGTATGAAAGGAGTGACGTTCATGGCACTTATCAGATGTCCGGAATGCGGACGCGAAATATCGCAGTATGCGGAAAAATGCCCCAACTGCGGATGGCCTGTGAGATATGAAGATCAGAACGCATACGGCCACGGGCAGCAGAACGATTCCCGGCAGCAAAACGATTACCGGACGCAAAGCGGTCAATCGCAAAGACAGGGAAGCCCTTCCCGGACTCAGGACATAAAGAAAAATAAAAATCACGGAAAACGAAGAGGTTCAGGCTTATCTGCCCCCAGGATGCCTCATACATCGGGAAGAAAACGGGTCGTACACAAAACAAAGAACAAAGGAAACACCGCCGGCACAGTATTCATATCCGTTATCATAACGCTGCTGATACTTGTGATGCTGGCCGTCGGAGCATATTTATACTTTTTTGTCTACGGTGAAAAAGATAACGATTACGATCGGGATACTCAAATAGAACAGACCCAACAGATAGAAGAGAACGTACAGGAGCCGACGGAAGCGGCGCCGGAGGGTACCCCGTCCGATAACGCTCCAGCAGACGGATCATCCGATGGAGCAGCTACCGCTCCCGATGCGGACGATCCCGCACTACAGCAGTAAACATCCGTACCAAACCGGCAGGATATCCTGCCGGTTTATCACGTCTTGAAATATCCTGCTCTCTACGCCAGCGTCTCCGCTATCTCGTAGAGATCCTTTCTGAATTCGCTTTTCATTGCCAGAGCCTCAGCCAGATCGTATGCGATGATCTCGCTGCCGCTTATGCCGACGGCTTTGCTCGGTTCATCATCGAACAGCAGCTTCACGGCTTTCGTCGACATCATGCTGGCCAGCATCCTGTCACGCCCCGAAGGCGTACCTCCGCGCTGTATATATCCCGGCACCACGAAACGGGCTTCTCTGCCCGTCATCTCCTCAACGACAGAGGCCAGCTCGCGCGAGCTGATGTTCACACCTTCTGCCTTCACTATGATGCTATGGAGTTTTCCCGACTGCTGTCCTCTCAGCACCCTCCTGCAGACCATGTTTATATCAGGCTCAACTTCGGGCACCAGTATGACGTCGGCACCTCCCGCAAGGCCTGCGTAAAGGGCTATGTCACCGCAGTTACGCCCCATGACTTCCACTATGGTCGTCCTCTCGTGAGCCGAAGCCGTGTCCCTCAGATTCGATATCATCCCCAGCACCGTGTTGACGGCGGTATCAAAACCTATGGTGTAATCGGTATATGCAAGATCGTTGTCTATCGTCCCCGGCACACCCATGACCGTTATCCCCAGCCTGTCGAGATCAAGACCTCCGTGGAACGACCCGTCTCCGCCTATTATCACAAGACCTTCTATACCGAATGTCCTGAGTATATCGACCGCGTGTTTCTGTCCTTCCGGCGTCCTGAACCGTTCGCTCCTGGCCGTCCTCAGTATCGTCCCGCCGCGCTGCAGTATGTCACCGACCGAATGCCATTCCATCTTTTCTATCTCGCCGTCGAGAAGTCCTTCATATCCCCGTTCGATGCCGTATACCTCCATGTCCATGGAAAGGCCCGTCCTTACGGCAGCCCTCACGGCTGCGTTCATGCCCGGCGCATCGCCGCCGCTCGTCAGAACTCCTATACGCTTCATATCATATCCTCCTCAGCCCTTATAATTTTCCTCTCCCACTATATCCGTTATCTTCCTGCGAAAATCGTCATCGGGATCGACCCACAGCTCCTTTTCCGTCCTGAAAGAGCCGCCTGTCGGCATATATACTATCGCCTGATACGACCCTCTGTGCTCCGCCATGATCCGCCTTATGCGGTCTATCATATCGGAAGTGTCTCCCGCAGGCAGTTTTATCTTGACGAGGCCTTCCGGCCTGTCATCCTCGTGAGCCATTCCCCTTATGTCGGTGATCCTGTCGGCCAGCAGCTTCGGCACTTCTCCTTCCTTGAAGTTTATCGTACCTGCGATAGCCACTATGCTGTCTTCATATATAAGCTTCCCGTACTTCTCATATACGTTGGGGAACACCACGACCTCGACGGTACCGTAAAGATCCTCCATGTCAACGAAGGCCATCATCTTGTTGTTCTTCGTCACGAGGTTTTTCTTTCCTGCTATTATGCCGGCCATCACCGCATGCATGCCGTCCGTAACGAAGCTGTGGGCCTCTCCGCTGGCCTCGCTCTCAAGGACTTCCTCCAGATCCTGCGATGTCACCGTCACCGATTTTTTTATCACGCTCTCGTACTCTCTGAGAGGATGCTCCGTGATGTATACTCCCAGCATCTCCTTTTCCTGAGCGATCAGTATCTCCCTGTCAAAATTTCTGACATCCGGGAGGCTTCTCATGGTACTGCTTTCTTCCATCGCATCGGCGTTGGTCTGGAACAGCGACAGCTGTCCGTCTATCGTGTTCTTCGCATTGCTCTGTGCCGATTCGATCAGGCTTTCATATACGGCCATGTGCGCCGCCCTGTTTTCATCGAAGCAGTCGAGAGCACCGGCCTTTATGAGGCTTTCCAGCGCCTTTTTATTGATCTGATGTATGTCTATATTGTCGATGAACCTGAATATGTCGTCAGGCTTGCCCTTTTCCTCCCTTGCCTTTATTATGGCATCTATCGGTCCTTCGCCTACGTTCTTGACTCCCATGAGCCCGAACCTTATCCTTCCGTCCACCACGGAAAACTTCTTGCCGCTCTCGTTGACGTCGGGAGGCAGCACCTCTATGCCCATCTCGGTACAGTTCCTTATGTACTTGGCCGTGGACGCCGCATCGCCCATGACGCTCGTCAAAAGCGCCGCCATGAACTCCACCGGATAGTGAGCCTTGAGGTACCCCGTCTCATAGGCCACGACCGCATACGCGGCAGCGTGCGACTTGTTGAAGGCGTACTCCGCGAAGCTGACCATCTGGTTGAATATCTCCTCCGCCGTCTCCCTCGGCACGCCGTTCCTGACACATCCGGCTATCTCAACTGTACCGTCATCAGCCGTCTTGCCGTTTATGAAGTACTCCTTTTCCTCCAGCATCACGTCCATCTTCTTCTTGCTCATGGCACGTCTGACAAGATCCGATCTGCCGTAGGAATATCCGCCCAGATCCCTGACTATCCTCATGACCTGTTCCTGATACACCAGACACCCGTATGTCACCGAAAGTATCGGTCTGAGACTTTCGTGAAGGTACTCTATGGACTCGGGATGCTTCTTGTTCTCTATGTAATCCGGTATCGATGCCATAGGACCCGGCCTGTAGAGGGATATCCCCGCGACTATGTCCTCAAAGCAGTCGGGCTTAAGGTTTTTCATGAACTGGGTCATGCCGCCGCTTTCCAGCTGGAATATACCCTGGGTGTTTCCCTTCGCTATGATCTCGTAAACTGCAGGATCGTCGTATTCCATAGAGGAAAAGTCGATCTTCACACCGTGGTTTTCCTCTATCATCTCCAGCGCATCCCTTATGATCGTCAGGTTCCTGAGCCCCAGAAAGTCCATTTTCAGAAGCCCCAGCTCCTCTATGGTCGTCATGTTGAACTGGGTGGAAAGGCCCTTATCGGCAAGGTACAGCGGTACGTACTCGTCTATGTTCTCCTTTGAGATCACCACGCCTGCCGCATGAGTCGATGCGTGGCGGGGCATCCCCTCTATGGCCCTCGCCATATCTATGACCTTTCTCGTCGTCTCTTCGCTGTCGTATTTTGCCTTGAGTTCCGGACTCATCTCGAGAGCCTTGTCTATGGTCATCTTCAGTGAAAACGGTATGGCCTTGGCGATGGCATCCGTTTCCGGATAGCTGACGTTCAGCACCCTGCCGACGTCCCTGACCGCCTGCTTTGCCTTCATCGTTCCGAAAGTTATTATCTGGGAGACCCTGTCCTCGCCGTACTTTTCGATGACGTAGTCGATGACCTCTCCGCGCCTTTCGTAGCAGAAATCTATGTCTATATCCGGCATGCTGACCCTTTCCGGATTGAGAAATCTCTCGAAGATCAGCCCGTTCTTTATCGGGTCTATATCCGTTATCCTCAGCGTGTATGCCACAATGCTGCCCGCCGCAGATCCGCGTCCGGGTCCCACCATTATTCCTTTGTTCTTCGCGTAGTTTATGAAGTCCCATACTATCAGGAAATACTCGACGTAGCCCATGTTCTCTATGGTGGACAGCTCGTAATCCAGTCTCTCCTTCAGCTCGCCCCACGCCTTTTCGTCGCTGCCGGCGTATCTCGCCGCAAGGCCCTCCTCACACAGCTTCCTGAGGTATTCGCTGTTGCTCATGCCGTCGGGCGCCGTAAAATCCGGCAGGTGGAGCTGCCCGAACGTAAACGTCACGTTACAGCGCTCCGCTATCTTTGCCGTATTGTCGCAGGCCTCCGGAGTATTGGAAAATATCTTCCTCATCTCGTCTTCCGACTTGAGGTAGAACTGATCGTTGGAAAAACGCATCCTGTCTTCCTCGTCTATCGTCGTTCCCGTCTGTATGCACATCAGCACGTCCTGTGCCGCCGCGTCTTTCCGTCTCACGTAATGTACGTCGTTGGTAGCCACGAACGGTATACCTGTCTCCTCATGGAGCTTTTTCATGTACGGCAGTATACGCGCCTCTTCTTCAAGGCCCTGATCCTGGAGCTCAAGGAAAAAATTGTCCTCGCCGAAGATATCCCTCATCTCCAGCGCTTCGCGCTTTGCCCCGTCATAATCGCCGTTGAGCAGCCTGTGCTGCACCTCACCCGCAAGGCATGCCGACAGAGCGATTATCCCATCGCTGTACCTGCGCAGCAGATCCTTGTCCGTGCGCGGTTTGTAGTAAAAGCCGTGACGGTACGCCTCGGAAACTATCTTCATCAGGTTCTTATACCCTTCGTTGTTCTCGGCCAGCAGTACGAGATGTCCCATGTGCTTGTCCTTCTCGGCATCCTTGTCGAACAGCGTCCTTGCCGCCGTATACACCTCGCATCCGATGACGGGTTTTATCCCCTGCTTCAGACACTCCCTGTAAAAATCTATAACGCCGAACATCACTCCGTGATCCGTGATGGCCAGGGAGTCCATTCCCAGCTCCTTTGCCCTCGCAACGATATCGCCTATGCGCGAAGCTCCGTCCAGCAGACTGTATTCAGTATGTACATGAAGATGTGTAAACGCCATATCCTATCCGTTCCTTATCTGTATCTGTGTGATCATGGGCCGGGGACATGCCCCTTCCGCTATGTTCAATTATACCTCAAACGACGGCGATATATATGAAAAATTTTATACTAATTTTTTACCGTCAAAACACATTTTACCACTTCCAAACTCAGTATAAATAGAGTAGAATAAAGAGGATTTGAAGGAGAGGTTATGAAAAAATTTGCTGTTACAATTTTAGTGATCATATTGCTGATCATTGCGGCGCTGGCATGCGCCACCATCGTTTATTCCAATACCGATGCCTGCAAAGGCGAAAGCTTCCCGGAAGACACGACCATAAACGGTATAGACTGCTCCGGACTTTCCTATGAGCAGGCATATGAAAAGCTGACGGACGAATGGAACTCAAAGCACATCGTCATCACGGGACCACTCAGCGACGATGTGGCCACTTTCACGGATCTGGACTGCACCTATGATATAATGGATTCTCTCAAAAAAGCCAAGAAGGAGAACAGGATCCTGGCTGCCGCCAACTATTTCATCGGCACACCGCTCATCATAGATATTCCGATGACCGTGGATACCTACAGCGATGAGTTCAAGGAACGCGTCATATCATCGCCGTTCCTCAAACAGAACAACGCCAGTGCCAGCAGAGACGCGTATGTCGATATATCCGACCCGGATTTCCCGATAGTACCGGAGATCTACGGAGACAAACCGAATGCGGAGAAATTCTTCAGCCATCTGCTTCACCATATACAGACAGGGGAGATAAAGTTCATATACGACGAACAGCGCTACTACTCGCTGCCTAAGGTGACTGCGGAAGATAAAGAACTGAAGGAATATCAGAAGTACTGCAAAAAATATCTGACCCAGAAGATAACATACGAGCTGGGCGAAGAAACGTTCACCATAACTGCAGAACAGCTCAACGATATGCTCAAAGACGATATGTCGGGCGATGTGAATGAAAAAGCCGTAAAACAGTACGTCGCAGAACTTGCGGCCGAATACGACAATGTCGGCAGCGACAGGAGCTTCACATCCTTAAGCGGCAAACAGATAAACGTCAGCGGCGGTACATACGGCTGGACGATAGATCAGGAAAAGGAAACAAAA
>CASEFF010000185.1 GCA_949287115.1 uncultured Bacillota bacterium
ACTCCGGTGAATTTCGTCGGGATGACCCTGACGGCAAAGGTGTCGTCAAAGCGCAGGTAGTCCCTGAAGTTCCCCGTGGCGTTGACTGCCGGGATTATTATTCCCATTTTTTCCATATCGCTGTACCTGATGACGTGATCCTCTATCCACGCGAGGCGCGCCTCCTCCAGCAGCCTCAGGTAGTTGGAGTGATGCACGACGCCCATCCTGTCGGTCTCATAATAATGTACTCTTCTTCTGTATTCCCACATGTTGTCACCTTTCCTGTGTCTTTCGTACGGATCTTTCGTGCAGATCTTTCGCGCAAAGAACGGCGACATGTCCGCTGACTGTCGCCGCCCGCATCGGGTTTTTCTCTATTTTCTCTTGAGGAGTCCGTTCTTCAGATCTTCCTCAGCCTGTTCCTTCATGATGTAATGTATCTTCTTTCCGGTGGCCGTGTGCGGCAGGCTGTCCACGATCCTGAACCATCTCGGCTTCTTGTATGCGGAAAGCATCGGATGCTCGGTGCAGAATTCCGAAAGCTCCGCTACGGTGAGGCTTTCGTCCTTTGCCACCACGTATGCCACTACCGCCTGACCTCTCGCCTTGTCGGATACCGACGTCACGAGAGAGTCGGCCACCTTATCGAACTCGTTGAGAATCTCCTCTATCTGGGTCGGGTATATGTTCTCGGCGGAGCATACTATCATATCGTCCTTCCTGCCGTTGACCGTCACGTACATGTTCTCGTCCCAGAATCCCACGTCGGCCGTATACATCCAGCCCTTGTAGAACTTCTTCTCCTCTTCCTCAGGGTTGTTGTAATAGCTGTAAGTCGTCTTGGCAGGGCACCTGATGATGATCTCGCCCACGGTCTCATTGTCCATCGGCACCATCTCGTCAGGCTCGGCCTTGTGGTCTTCATAGATCTTTACGACTCTCACTTCGTCGTCGACGCAGCTTCCGCCGACCGTTCCGGCATAATCCGGCAAATCGTACGGCCTTAAGAACGAGTTCCAGAACGTCTCGGTCGTGCCGTATCCGTTGAGGATGTTAGGCGTCAGCACCTCAAGGAAACGCTTGCAGGCCGCCTTTTCAAGCGGCGCGCCCATGGTCACAAGGCCTCTCAGTTTTGAAAGGTCGAACGGCGTCTTTTCCTGCACGTGAGCCAGCATGCTCAGGGTCGCAGGAGACCCGGTGAGATACGTTATGCCGTACTTTTCCACGTACTGCAGCGTGGTCCTCGGTGAAAAGGTCCTCATCAGCACCAGCGTGGCGCCTACGTAAAACGTCGGGCATGTGCCTCCCGAATGGCTTCCGCCCCTGTGGAACAGCGGCGTCATGTTCATGCAGACGTCGTGGCAGTTGAGGGGATAGTGCATGATGGCGTCGTGGGCCGACAGCACCTCGTTGATATCGTTGAGGGGAACGCTCTTCGGCAGAGACGATGTACCGCTGGTGCACATCCTCACCACTTCATCGTATATATGCGATACGAAATCCTTCTCCGGCTCGGTCTCCGGCTTTCCCTTTACGTAATCGTCGTAGGCGATGTGACCTTCCGGCAGGTCGTCGTTTTCCAGATTGTCCGCCATCACGACGCTGACCGGCTTGTACTTTGCCATCTCAACGGCTTCCGCCACCATGTCGCGGACTTCCGCAGCGTATATCAGCACCTTCGGCTCGTTGTGATCTATCAGGAGCGAGAGTTCGCCTGCCGACAGTTTGAAGTTGGCCAGATTGACGATCGCTCCCACCTTTCTCGGGCTTATGTACGAAAAGCAGAATTCCGGACAGTTGACAAGCACCGACATCACCACGTCGTTCTTGCCCACGCCGTCATCTTTGAGCGCATGGGCCAGCCTGTTGACCTCCGCGTTCAACTCCCCGTAGCTCCACTCCCTTTCCGTCAGCGGGTCGATCAGCGCCTTGCGCCTGCCGTACCTCGCCACATTTCTCATGAACCCGTTGAGCCACGTGTACTCGTGTTCGAAAGTTTCGATGAACATCTTATCGTTATATGTCCTCATGTTTTCTCTCCTCCGCTTTATCCTTCGCTTTATCCGCCGATATATCTATCCTATCATAGCATATTCTATTAATCATATTTTGCATTATATAATAGCATTTTAGCATTGTCAAGCCCGGGCGCCCGAATTTGCCGCAAAACCCGCAAAAAAACAGCGCATGGGGTTTCCATTTTCTATATGAGACTGCACGGGATGAAACAGTTTTTCCCGTCGATCGGTATCACTTCTTCGCACATGCAGATGATACCGCCGCTGCCGCACTCAGACATCACCTTGTTCAGCACTCCGTATTTTTTGATTTCCCTGCGGTCGGGATTTGCGGATTTCTTGATCTCCAGCGGATGTACCTGCCCGTTTTCCTCTACGATCACATCGATTTCCCTGGCATTTGAATCCCTGTAGTACGTCAGGTTCGCCTTGTCCGGCGAATAGGAAAAGCCTTTCAAAAGTTCCATCACGACGTGGTTTTCAAAATATCGCCCGCTGGCGGCACCGTTCATCAGAGTATCTCTCGTAAGCCACATTGACAAATAGGCACATAATCCCGTATCGCAAAAATACAGCTTCGGGGTCTTCACCAGCCGCTTCAGCTCATTATTGGCAAAGGGCTGCAGGAGGTAGACGATACCCAGACTCTGCAAAAGCCGCAGCCATTCCTTCGCTGTAGGCTGGGATATTTCGGCCGCCTCCGCCAGAGTCTTATAATTCACCTGTCCTGCCGTCAGAGCCGCACAGGCGTTGAGGAATTTCCGAAAGCGCACGGAATCGGTGATACCTCCCTCCTCCGCCACGTCGCGCATCAGATAAGTCTCGATATATGAATTGAAATACTCCTTACGCTGTTCGGCATCTGCCCGTAGTGCAGCCGGCATACCTCCGCGCCATATATACTCGAACACGTCAACGATGTCATTTTTCTTTACTTCACGCTGGCGTTCCAGCAGACACGACAGCGAAAAGTCCAGCCTGTTCGTAAAAGCCGTACCGTCCGCTTCGCATTTGGAAAGGCTATACATTTCAAGTATCCCTATCCTTCCTGCCAGCGTCTCGCGTATGTTCTTCATCATCTTATACTGCTGAGAACCCGTCAGCCAGAACAGGCCTCTTTCTTCGCTCTCATCGCACATGATCTTGATCCGTTCAAACAGCTCCGGAGCTTTCTGTATCTCGTCAATGATGATGGGCGGCTTGTATGTCTGGAAAAACAGCACGGGATCGGACTTCGCCAGAGCCCTTGCCATCGTATCGTCCATTGTGACATAGGTACGCTCCTGTCCTTTTGCCAGATGTTTCAACATCGTCGTCTTGCCGACCT
>CASEFF010000186.1 GCA_949287115.1 uncultured Bacillota bacterium
ATATGTACGCTGGAGTTTGAGGACCACAGACCGCTCTACGACTGGGTGCTGAGAGAAGTAGGCAAGTGGCCGACTCCTCCGCAGCAGATAGAATTTGCAAGGCTCAATCTGACCAATACGGTCATGAGCAAGCGATATCTCAAGCAGATGGTGGATGACGGAGTCGTAGACGGATGGGACGATCCGAGGATGCCTACCATAGCCGGCATAAGGAGGAGAGGCTATACGCCGGAAGCGGTAAGGGATTTCTGTGAGAGGATAGGCGTATCAAAGGCCAACAGCACGGTGGACATAGGTCTTCTGGAGCATTGCGTCAGGGAAGATCTCAAGCAGAAGACGGAAAACAGGAACGTGGTGGAAAACCCGATAAAGGTGATAATAACCAACTATCCCGAGGATATGACCGAGGAGATGGAGATAGAAAACAACAGGGAAGTACCGGAGATGGGCAGCCGCATGGTGCCGTTTGGCCGTGAACTCTACGTGGACGGTGATGACTTCATGGAGATTCCGGCAAAGAAGTACTTCAGGCTGTTTCCGGGAAACGAAGTCAGGTTCAAGGGCGCGTATTTCATCAAGTGCAACGAAGTCGTGAAGAATGAAGACGGGACCATAAAGGAGCTGCTCTGCACGTACGATCCGCAGACGAGGAGCGGCAGCGGATTTGAAGGCCGCAAGGTAAAGGGCACGATACACTGGGTAGATGCGAAGACGGCGGTGAAGATCAGGGTCAGGAACTACGACTACCTGATGCTGGACGAAGAGGACGGCACTCAGACTCTAAACCCGGATTCCCTTTCCGAGAGCGTCGCGTATGCGGAGCCGCTGGTCGCGGATGCGAAGCCGGGCGAGCGCTTTCAGTTTTTCCGCAAGGGCTACTATATAGCCGATGAAAAACTGACGACGGATGATGAAAAGGTGTTCAACAAGATCGTGGGTCTCAAGAGCTCATGGAAGAAGAAATAGAGGGAAAGGAACAGAGGTACAGGCGATGGACTATTACAAGGCATCCCTTAAGATGCATGAAGAACATAAGGGCAAGATGGCGGTCATCAGCAAAGTGAAGGTGGAGAACACGGACGATCTTTCCACGGCTTATACGCCTGGAGTTGCCGAACCGTGCAGGAAGATACATGAAAATCCCGACGATGTGTATAAGTATACCAACAAATCCAACATAGTGGCTGTCGTATCCGACGGATCGGCGGTGCTGGGTCTCGGCAACATAGGAGGACTGGCATCCATCCCGGTCATGGACGGCAAATCGCTGCTCTTTAAGGAGTTTGCCGGCATAGATGCGTTCCCGATATGCCTTGAGACTCAGGACGTCGATGAGATCGTCAACATAGTGAAGAACATAGCGCCGACTCTCGGAGGCATAAATCTGGAGGACATCTCCGCTCCGAGGTGCTTTGAGATAGAGGAAAAACTGCAGGCGCAGGTGGATATACCTGTTTTCCATGACGACCAGCACGGTACTGCGGTGGTGGTGTCTGCGGCCGTGATAAACGCCGCAAAGCTGACGGGACGAAGCCTGGATTCCATGCGTGCGGTGATAAACGGAGCAGGTGCCGCAGGTACAGCCATAGCGAAGATGCTGATGAACCTGGGCATAAAGGACATAGTGGCCTGCGACAGCAAAGGTATACTGACCCGCGACAGAGGGGATCTCAACGAGGCAAAGAGAAGGCTCGCTGCGGTCACCAACGAGGAGCAGATATCGGGAAGCCTTGCAGACGCCGTAAAGGGCAGAGACCTGTTCATAGGCGTCTCGGCGGCGAAGGTGCTGACTCAGGACATGGTAAGGTCGATGAACGATGATGCCATCATATTCGCCATGGCAAATCCGGAGCCGGAGATATTGCCGGATCTCGCAAAAGAAGCGGGAGCTGCCGTGGTGGGCACGGGCAGATCCGATTATCCGAACCAGATCAACAACGTGCTCATATTCCCGGGACTCTTCAAAGGCGCGCTGGCGGCGAGAGCAAAGCGCATAACTGAAGAGATGAAGACGGCTGCGGCATTTGCGCTGGCGGAGATAATAAAGGACGACGAGCTGGAGCCGGACTATATCATACCGAGCGCCTTTTATCCGGGAGCGGCCGACATAGTTGCGGCAGCGGTTGAAAAGGCGTGGAAGGAAT
>CASEFF010000187.1 GCA_949287115.1 uncultured Bacillota bacterium
AATGCGGTGATGTATTTCTTGCGCCGGTCGAGCCTCAGCATCCACGACAGCATGAACGTCACCGCCACTATAGCCGCAAAAATCACAAGCGCTATGACCGACATATACCCGCTTTCCTTCAGCATATCGATGCTGAAATCGATCTGCATCGCATCTATCACAAGGCAGGGCCATGTGATGTTGACGACGATCGATGAGATGCCGTCGCTCTGCCCCTCGGATATGACGCCCGCCTTTCTGAATATGACGCCCGGCACCATGAGTATGAATATCATCACAAGGGACGTGATTATCTCCGATATCACCATCTCGTCATGAACCTCCCGCTCATATCAAAAGCATGGTCGAGAGGACCGCTGCCGCTGCCCATATCCAGCATGGCCGCCAGTGCACCCGAGATATATGCCTTGGCTTCCCCGACAGCCTTTTCCATGTTCATGCCCTTCGCAAGGTTTGATGCGATGGCGCTGGAAAGCGTACATCCCGTCCCGTGGGTATTGGGGTTTTCTATCCTCTCTCCGTGAAACCATATGGCTTTCCCGCCGTCTGCCGTGCAAAGCACATCGTCTGCATCCGCCACGCTGTGTCCGCCTTTGCAGAGGACGGCGCATCCGTATTCCTCCGCCAGCAGGACCGCCGCCTTTTCCATATCGTCCCTGTCTCCGATATCCATACCCGTCAGCGTCTCCGCTTCGGGGATATTGGGCGTTATGATGTCCGCCGCCGGTATGAGCCTCTCCCTGAGAACTCTCACTGTCTCGTCCCTCATCAGCTTCGATCCGCTGGTTGCCACCATGACGGGATCCAGCACCACGTTGTCCGCCCCATACCTGCCCAGCACATCCGCTATCGTCTCCGCAAGCTCCGCGGAAGGCACCATGCCTATCTTGACGGCATCAGGCCTTATATCATCGAAAACGCTCTCTATCTGCTTCCTGAGAAAATCAGCGGGCACTTCCATTATGCCCGTCACCCCCGTCGTGTTCTGCGCCGTGAGGGCGGTCATGGCGCTCATACCGTAAACTCCGTTTGTTATCATCGTCTTGAGATCCGCCTGTATGCCTGCTCCGCCGCTGGGATCGCTTCCGGCTATGGTAAGTACAGCTTTAAGTTTCATGATGTTTCATCCCTCCGACAACACTTCTTCCGCTCTCTTTCTGAGCCTTTTCGCGGCCGCCTCGATATCATCTTCCGCAAAGACCGCCGATACGACGGCAAACCCGGCCATGCCCATGCCCTTCAGCTCAGCCATATTATCAAATCCGATGCCGCCGATGGCAACGGCAGGTATGCTGACTGCGCCGCATATCGCCTGCAGGTCGGCCTTCGTTATCCTTATGGCGCCCTTCTTCGTAGGCGACGGGAAGACCGCTCCGACACCCATATAGTCGGCACCGTCGGCCTCCGCCCTCTTTGCCTGCTCCACGGTCTTGGCAGTCACCCCTATGATGAAGTCTTTTCCCGCTATCCGTCTTATCTCCGCTGCCGCCGTGTCGTCCTGTCCCACATGCACTCCGTCGGCGCCGGCTTTTATCGCCACGTCGACGTTGTCGTTTATTATCAGCGGCACGCCGTAGTCGTGACACAGTTTCTTCAGTCTCACAGCTTCCCTCAGCAGCTCTTCGTCGTCCATGTACTTTTCGCGCAGCTGCACGCACGTCACACCGCCGCGAAGAGCCGCTTCCACCTGGTCGTACAGGCTCTCTCCGACTGCGTGGATCCTGTTGGTCACCGCATAAAGCGTGAGCTGTTTTCTTTCAAATACCATATCTCTCTCCGTTCCGCAGGTTTATCACCGGATCGTGATTCCGGGTTCAAGCCTTCGCTGCACCGATCATCGCCTTCATATGCTCCCGCGGATCATCGCATGTCATCAGTCCGCTCATGACGCAGGCTCCGGCAGCTCCCGCACCGATCACATCCGCTATGTTGCCGGCGTTTATTCCGCCTATGGCGTAGACCGGTATATCCACCGCGCCGCACACTTCCTCCAGGAATCCCGTTCCTCTCGGCTCAAGCCCCTTCTTGCAGTCCGTGGCAAATACGTGTCCTGCCGTCACGTACCCGCAGCCGAGGTTTTGCGCCTCAACGGCCTCTTCGACAGAATGGCACGATGCGCCCAGGATATCGAAGGCCGCCCTTTCTTCCGCAG
>CASEFF010000188.1 GCA_949287115.1 uncultured Bacillota bacterium
CAAGACACCTCCTAATCTTTTTTATCTCACATCAAGATATTATACACCCGGACGGACGTTTCTTCAAGGTCAAACCTGCCGTTCCGCATCCGGCCCTCTTAATTGTCAAGACATATGTTACACTCCGAGAAATACTCTGACACTACCTGATCCGGACTCTTGAAGTTCAAACATGTCTTTGCCGTTTTGTTGTATCTCTTCTCGTGTTTCTCTACCTGTCGGATCAGTTCCTTTTCACTGGTGAATACTTTCCGTCCATAAAGGATCTTTCCGTCCTCACGATGGCTTCTCTCCACCTTCCCATTCTGCCATGGTGAATATGGTCTAATCCTTCTAAGCAACATATTCAGATGCTTCGCCGCCTTCTCGAATGCACTGTCCTTACTGGTCCTATCATCGTCATTGACGAATTCCGGGCCATTGTCCACCTGGATCATCCGTATCGGAAATCCCATTCGCTCCTCCAGCTCCTGCAGGTATTTTGTGGTCTCGTATGTGCTCTTTTCCTTGACGATTTTCAGTACTCTTTTACGGCTATACTCATCGATCCCTGTGATCTGGTAATACTGTTGTCCATAGCACGGGAATTTAACACATTCCTGCGGTACGTACTTGATGTCGATCTGAACCTTATCGCCCGGATACTCCCCATCAATACGTTCATAGTTGGTATAACTCTTCCTTTTGATCGTTGGTTTCTGGTATCCCCGCGTCCTTATCTGACGGCACATACTGCCGAAACTGCGGGTGTAGCCCTTTACCCGACATCTTACATACACTTCGGCAAGACCATAGACCCCGTTCCTTTTCAGCATTTTCCTAATCAGTTCAAGTTCTTCCTCTGTATGAGCGTTAGGGCTTCTATGCGGCTTTCTTGACTTAAGCGCAAGGCTCTGCACGGTTCCATCGTATTTTTCTAATTGCCTGTATACAAATTGCCGGTAAGTGTGATATCGTCTTGCTGCCTTTGTAACACCATATTTTAATGCATATTCACATAAACGCTGGCGATATCGCATTTCTTCGGTTATACTTTTCATGAGAGATGCTCCTTTTGATACTCGGTTTGTGGTAAAACTTATTGTATCAAAGTATCTCTCATTTTTTATTTATTTCTGTAACATATGTCTTATCACATTACATTTTGGCAAAATATCAGGCGTCCGTGGGCACAGAGCCGTATCTGCCCGGCAAAAGGGACTGTGGCAAAAGGGCTGTGCAGATGTAAACTCGCCCGGCGCAGCGACAGACGGTGTGATGCAATATCGGTGCACGCGCTGTTGCTGCGGCGTGCGTGTAGCTGTGCCGAGGGCAACGCGTTTGCTTAGGCGGCCGGCTGAGGCCGGCCGGGCGATAACGACAAAACCCCGGAAACAAAATCCCGGAAACAGCTCAAAAAGTGCTTGCGCCGGCACGGTGAGCTGTTGTATAATATTTCAGTATTACGGGCGGTCCTCTGGTATTCATGAAAGGGTCATGACCAAGAACGTCTTGGAGGGAAGGAGGAAAATGGCAATGAACGTTTTAGATTCAGTTGTACAGGATTATCTCAAGACTGATATCCCTGCATTTAACGTTGGAGACACCGTCAAGGTACACGTTAAAATTAAGGAAGGAAACAGAGAAAGAATACAGATATTCGAAGGCTTTGTTTTGAAGAAGCAGAATGGCGGAATAGGCGAGACTTTCACGGTAAGGAAGATTTCGTCCGGTGTCGGCGTGGAGAAGACATTCCCGATCCACTCACCGCTGGTTGAGAAGATCGAGGTAGTGAGAAAAGGTAATGTCAGAAGGGCAAGACTTCACTACATGCGTGAAAGAACCGGTAAATCGGCCAGGATCAGAACTAAAGAAGAAATGTAAGAAAGGGAGCCGCAAGGCTCCTTTTGCGTTACGGGCTGCGCAAGAGGTGAAACATGGAAAACATAAACTGGTACCCGGGGCATATGAAGAAGACGCGGGAGCTCATACAGGAGAATCTGAAGCTGGTGGATGCCGTCATAGAGGTGATAGACGCCAGGATACCGATATCCAGCCGCAATCCGATAGTGGATCAACTGGTACAGGGAAAGCCGAGGATCATAGCACTAAACAAGAGCGATCTGGCTGATGAACGGGCGAATGCGGCCTGGAGAGAATATTTTGCCGCCGGCGGCATGAAGGCGGTGAGCATGAACTGCGTCAGCGGCACGGGCGTCAGAGAGCTGTTCCGCGTGCTTGAGGAAATGTCGGCAGAGAAGAACAGGGGGCGCGCCATGCAGCGGCCGTTCAGGATAATGATCGTAGGCGTGCCAAACGTCGGCAAATCATCGCTGATAAACAGGATGACGGGAAGGAAGAGCGCGCAGACGGGAGACAGACCGGGCGTCACCAGAGGCAAGCAGTGGCTGAAGCTGAAGAACGGCATGCAGCTTCTCGATACGCCGGGGATACTGTGGCCGAAGTTTGAAGACCCGGATACAGGCAAATGCCTGGCTTTCTGCGGGGCGATAAAGGATGAGATACTGGATGTGCCGACGCTGGCCATGGAGCTGATAGGAACGCTGGCCGAAAACTGCCCGCAGATGCTGGCTGAACGATATAAGCTTTCGGAAATAGCGGAGACGCCGCTTGAGAACATGGAGGAGATTGCGGTCAAGCGCGGCTGCATTCTGCCGGGGAAGAGAATAGATTATGAGCGCATAGGCAGGCTGGTGCTGGACGAGTTCAGGAACGCGAGGATAGGCAGGATAACGCTGGAGTTTCCGGGCGAAGCGGGTAGCGGCAAGCATGATAGCGCGGGCGGCGGCAAGCATGACGGTGCGGACGATAATATGCGCGGGGAGTGAGGAGCATGACGAAACAGGAAAGGCTTGAAAGACAGCGGCAGCGGCTTGCTGATATGAAAAGGCGTGAGGATGAGCTGCGTTCGCAGGGATACAGCTGCGTAGCGGGCGTGGATGAGGTCGGACGCGGCCCGCTGGCGGGTCCTGTCGTGGCGGCGGCCGTCGTGCTGCCCGAAGACTTTGACGTATTGGGGATAGACGATTCAAAGAAGCTGTCGGAAAAGCGCCGGCAGGAGCTTTATGCGCTGATAGACGAAAGGTGCGTGGCCTGGGGCGTTGGAACGGTGGATCACGAGACGATAGATGAGATCAACATCCTGCAGGCCACGAAGCTGGCCATGAAGAAGGCTCTGGCGGATCTGTCGGAAAAGCTGGCGGGCGCAGGCGCCTGCGGTGTGGGGCACGACGGGAAAGCGCCGGATTACGTCATATTCGATGCGATGGAGATAGAGGACCTCGACGTGCCGCAGGAGAGCGTTATAAAAGGAGATTCGAAGATCCTCGCCGTTGCCGCGGCGTCCATAATGGCCAAGGTAACGCGTGACGGGATGATGGTGAGGTATGCGGATGAGTATCCGGGCTACGGCTTTGAAAAGAACAAGGGTTACGGGACGAAGGAGCATTATGAGGGGATCAGCGAACACGGCATATGTAGCATTCACAGGAGGACGTTTCTCAAAAAATTACTGTAGATTATGATCGCCGTTTTTGTTGCACAGACGCCTGTTTCATGGTAATATAATTTTGTTATACGACTGACGGTAATAGTGGAATCGACCACGTGAAGTATAATGTAAGTGTGAGCCGACCGTCTGGGCTGAAGAGTCCGGATCATCAGGCTCTTTTTACGTTAAATGTGTTTAATCGAAAAGGAGAACAAAATGGAAATCAAGAGTGATATTCAGATCGCGCAGGAAACGGAAATGAAGAACATCCTGGACATAGCGGATTTTGCCGGCCTTGACAGAAAATACATTGAGCTTTACGGAAACTATAAGGCTAAGGTCGATTACAACCTTCTGGAGGATAAGAAGGATGCACCTGACGGCAAGGTGATACTGGTTACTGCCATATCGCCGACACCGGCGGGAGAGGGCAAAACGACCACGACCGTAGGTCTGGCCGACGCCATGAAGAAGATCAACAAGAACGTGCTGGTGGCTCTGAGAGAGCCGTCTTTGGGGCCTGTATTCGGCGTCAAGGGCGGAGCTGCTGGCGGCGGTTACGCGCAGGTAGTGCCGATGGAGGACATAAACCTTCATTTCACCGGCGATATGCACGCCATAGGAGCGGCTAACAACCTGCTGGCTGCCATGCTGGACAACCATATACAGCAGGGAAATGAGCTGAGGATAGACCCGAGAAGGATCACCTGGAAGAGATGCGTCGATATGAACGACAGGCAGCTGAGGTTCATCACCGACGGACTCGGCGGCAAGGCCAACGGCACACCGAGAGAGGACGGCTTCGACATAACCGTAGCCAGTGAGATCATGGCCATACTTTGCCTTTCCAGCGACATAGAAGACCTCAAAAAGAGGATAGCCAGCATAATAGTGGGATACAGCTATGACGACGAGCCGGTTACGGCGGGACAGCTCAACGCACAGGGAGCCATGGCGGCTCTGCTCAAGGATGCGCTCAAGCCTAACCTCGTGCAGACGCTGGAGCACACGCCGGCGTTCATACACGGAGGGCCTTTCGCCAACATAGCCCACGGATGCAACTCGGTCATGGCTACCAGGATGGCTATGAAGATGGCTGATTACGTAGTTACGGAAGCCGGATTCGGCGCTGACCTCGGCGCTGAGAAGTTCTTGGATATCAAGTGCAGGATGTCGGGCATCAGACCGTCGGCGGTAGTAGTCGTAGCGACGGTAAGAGCGCTGAAGCATCACGGAGGCGTTGCCAAGGCTGATCTGGGCAGTGAGAATCTTGAGGCTCTGGAAAAGGGTCTGCCTAACCTGCTGCAGCACGTCGGCAATATCACTCAGGTGTACGGTCTGCCGGCAGTTGTAGCCATCAACAGGTTCCCTACCGACACGGAGGCCGAGCTGAAGCTCGTGGAAGACAAGTGCAGGGAGCTCGGCGTCAACGTGGCTCTCAGCGAGGTCTGGGGCAAAGGCGGAGAGGGCGGCATCGCGCTGGCCAATGAAGTGGTGAGACTCTGCGAGGAGCCTAACAGCTTCAATTTCGCATACAGCCTCGACATGTCGATAGAAGAGAAGATAAGAGCTATCGCTCAGAAGATATATCATGCGGACGATATCAATATCCTGCCGGCAGCCATGAAGCAGCTCAAGCAGCTGGAGAGCCTGGGATTCGGCAACATGCCGATCTGCGTGGCCAAGACGCAATACAGCTTCTCGGACGATCAGACTCTGCTGGGCGCACCGAAGGGCTTCGTGCTCACGGTGAGAAATCTTAAGGTTTCTGCCGGAGCCGGCTTCATCGTGGCGCTGACGGGAGACATCATGACGATGCCGGGGCTGCCTAAGAGGCCTGCGGCTGAGAAGATAGACGTAGATAAGACGGGCAGGATATCAGGCCTGTTCTAAACAGTAAACACTTTGCGGGAGGAACCATGCTTTATACCGAAAAGACATGTGAACAGTTCATAGAGGAGACAGCTTCCGGCGCGCCTGTTCCGGGCGGCGGCAGCGTATCGGCTCTCGCAGGAGCCCTTGGCGCGGCCCTCGGCAGGATGGTGGCTTCGCTTACCATAGGCAAAGCTAAATATGCCGACGTGGAAGAGGAGATGACGGCGCTGGCGCAGGAGGCCGATATGGTCCGCGAGGAGCTGCTGGCGCTCGTGCAGGCCGATATCGATATCTTCAGACCGCTGTCCGAGCTTTACGGGATGAAGGCGGAAACCGAAGCGGAGAAAATGAAAAAGGAGCTGCTGCTCGAATCGGCTCTCAGAGAGGCCTGCCGGGTGCCGCTCGACATAATGGAAAAATGCGCTCGCGCCATCGAGCTGTCAGAAATCTTCGCGGAGAAGGGCTCGCGCCTGGCTGTCAGCGATGCGGCGGCCAGCGCGGCGCTTTGCAGGGGAGCGATGGAGGCGGCCAGCCTTAACGTATACATCAATACTGGGTCGATGAAGGACAGAGACAGAGCGGAGGTTCTCAATGCGGAGTGCGACGCTATGCTGCGGGAGTACGGAGCCATGGCGGAAAAGATATTTGAGGATGTCGCAAGAGGGTTGAAGAAATAAGGAGGCTGTTTATGGCGAGAAAGCTCAAAGGCGGAGAAGTATCTGACAGCCTTTCCAAAAGGATATCGCAGAGAGTAGAGGAACTGAAAAAAAACGGGATATTCCCGACGCTGGCCATAGTCAGGCTGGGAGAGAAGCCCGAGGACATGTCGTATGAGCGCGGAGCCATGAAACGCGCCGTACAGCTGGGAATAACGGTAAGGCAGTTCGTATTTGACGAGAAAACGTCGCAGGAGGAGCTCCTCAGCGAGATCGGCAAGCTCAACGATGATGAGCATATACACGGCGTGCTGATATTCAGGCCGCTTCCTGATCACATAGATGACAGGGCTGTATGCGATGCGCTAGATCCGCAAAAGGACGTGGACGGCATAACCTCGGGGTCGATGGCCGGTGTTTTCATGGACAGAGACGACGGCTTCCCGCCGTGCACGGCTGAAGCCTGCCTGGAGCTTTTGCAGCATTACGGCTATGCTCTGGAGGGCAAAAGGATCGCCGTGATCGGCAGAAGCCTTGTCATAGGACGCCCGGTAGCCATGATGGCCATGGAACGCAATGCCACCGTCACCATATGTCACAGCAGGACCGGTGACGAGGCGCTGGCGGACATCGTGGGAAGCGCAGACATAGTCATCGCTGCTGTAGGCAGCGCGGGGATGGTGAGTGGCAGCATACTCGGACGTGATCAGGTGATAGTGGACGTAGGTATAAACGTGGATGAAAACGGCAGCCTGTGCGGCGACGTCGACTTTAAGACGGCGGAGCAGAAGGCGGCCGCCATAACGCCGGTGCCCGGAGGCGTGGGCAGCGTCACTACGGCGGTGCTCATGAAACACGTCGTGAC
>CASEFF010000189.1 GCA_949287115.1 uncultured Bacillota bacterium
CAAGGATTACATAGCGATGCCGAAGCCCAACATGTATCAGTCGCTCCATACGACGGTAATAAGCGACAGCGGCAAACCGTTCGAGATACAGATCAGGACGTATGAGATGCACAGGATAGCCGAATACGGTATCGCGGCTCACTGGAAGTACAAGGAAGGTATAAAGTCCGATGCGGAGGAAGTGAAGCTGTCGTGGCTCAGACAGGCTCTGGAGTGGCAGAAGGACGTAAAGGATCCGAAGGAGTTCATGGAGTCGCTCAAGATGGATCTCTTTTCGGGTCAGGTGTTCGTATTCACGCCGCAGGGAGACGTCATAGAGCTGCCGGCGGATTCGACGCCGCTTGACTTTGCATTCAAGATACACTCCGACGTGGGAGCAAAATGCGTAGGCGCCAAGGTCAACGGTAAGATGGTGCCTATAGACCATAAGCTGGAAAACGGCAGCATAGTGGAGATCGTCACATCGCCGAACGCCGCAGGCCCGAGCATCGACTGGCTCAAGATGGTGAAGAGCAGCTCCGCAAGAAACAAGATACGCCAGTGGCTCAAGAAGGAAAACAAGACAGACGTTGTCGACAAGGCGAAGGAGCAGCTGGATAAGTACATAAGGAAAAAGGGTTACGACCCGAAGGAGCTTTTGAAGAATTCGTTTATCGCCAGAGCCATCAGGGAGATGGGATACAAGACGACAGACGAGCTCTACACCCAGCTGGCCAATACGGGAACGCTCCAGAGCAAGCTGCTCCACAATCTGTTGAAATACGATACGGAGGAAAAGGAAGCGGAGGCCGAAAAGGAAAAGAGCCTGCTGGACGATCTCAACGAGATAAGCGAAAAGACCCAGAAGAGAGCGGCCCACGCGGCGGCCCATAAAAAGAAGGAAGACAATTCAGGCGTCATAGTCGAAGGCGTGGACAACCTGATGATAAGGATAGCCAGATGCTGCAATCCTGTGCCGGGAGACGATATCGTCGGATTCATCACGAAGGGGCGCGGGATATCCGTCCACAGACGTGACTGCGACAACCTCAAATCCCTGTCTCCTGAGGAAAAGGCCAGGTTCATCGATGTCAAGTGGGACGATCATCTCACCGACAAATCATTCGATGCGGAGATAAGCATTCTCGCAAAGGACCAGAAGAGCATGCTGTCCAGCATATCCAAGATATGCGAGGACATGGGCGTATACATATCGGGACTAAATGCGAAGGCGGACAAAGACGAAACGGTCAAGATCAATCTGACTCTGTCCATAAAAAACAGAGAGCAGATGGAAAAGATATGCCGTTCCCTCAAGGGAATACCGGGCATACTGGAGGCGTACAGGACGAGCGTATGAGAGCAGTAGTACAGAGAGTCACCGAAAGCCGGGTGACGGTGGATGAAAAGATCACGGGAGAAATAGGAAAAGGACTGATGGTGCTCATAGGAGTGCAGGACGGAGACGACGAACAGGACGCGGCCTATATAGCGGACAAAGTATCGGGTCTGAGGATATTCGAGGACGAAGAGGGAAAACTCAACCTGTCGGTAAAGGATATCGGAGGAAGCGTCCTTGCCGTATCCCAGTTCACGCTGCTGGGGGATGCCAGAAAAGGCAGGAGACCGGGATTTTCAAGGGCGGCACGTCCGGAGGAGGCCAACAGGCTGTATCGCAAGGTCATAGAAGCCATAGAGGCACAGGACATACACGTGGAGGAAGGCGTGTTCCGTGCGGAGATGATGGTGGAAATACATAACGACGGTCCCGTAACCATATTGCTGGACAGTCACAGGGAATTCTGAACAATACCGGAAGGAGAAACAAAATGAACATAACATGTATGCCCAGCGGAGCACTGGGAGTAAACACATATCTGGCGGTCGATGAAGGAACGAAGGAAGGCTTCATAGTCGATCCGGGCGGACATAATCCGAAGCTCACCGAGAAGGTGAAGAGCGAAGGCGTAGACATAAAGTACATAATACTGACCCACGGACATTCCGACCACATATGCGGAGTGAACGACCACATGAAGGATTTTCCCGATGCAAAAGTCGTGGCATACGAAGCGGAAAGACCGATGCTGGAAGATGCGCGACTCAATCAGAGCACGATGTTCGGGACGCCTCAGACGGTCAGCGCCGATATATGGGTAAAGGACGGAGATGAGCTGAAGCTCGGAGATCATACGCTGAAATTCATGCATACGCCGGGACATACACCGGGCGGCATGTGCGTATATATAGCTGATGAACACGTACTGTTCAGCGGCGACACGCTGTTCTGCCAGTCCATAGGCAGGACGGATTTTCCGGGAGGATCTTTCAGGGATCTTGCCGATGCCGTACACAACAAGCTGTTCGTGCTCCCGGACGACACGACGGTGCTGCCGGGACACATGGGAGCGACGACCATAGGATTCGAGAAAGGTAACAACCCGTTTGTATAGGATTTCGATAGATGGAGTGGAAAAGACCCAGCAGTACGAAGAACTGGTAAGGGTGTTCCTGCCCGACAGCGGATTCGAGATGATAAGGGACGCAGCGCGGGAAGGGGCGGATGACGTAAGGACATTCCGGTTCGACGGAGACAAAGACGATCTGCGCCGCCGCATATATGCAGACCTTTCGGAATACACGGGCAGGAGGCCGCGCTGGGGAGTGCTCACCGGTATAAGACCGGTCAAGCTGGCAGGTGAACTGCTGGACAGATGCGGCAGCATGGAGGAAACGGAAAGGATACTGAAGGAAAGGTATCTTCTGAGCGACGACAAGATAAGGCTGACCATGGATACGCTGAGTTTTCAGCGGAGCATATGCGGAAAGCCGCAGCGTGACAGCATGGGCGTGTATGTAGGCATACCTTTCTGTCCGACGAGATGTCTGTACTGTTCATTCACGTCAAATCAGGCCGATGAAGGTGAAATGGACAGATACATGGATGCGCTGTGCAGAGAGATGGAAAGCTGCCGGGACCACATCGCACGTGAAGGCATAGCCGTAGAGTCCGTTTACATAGGGGGAGGCACTCCTACGGCTCTCACGGAACGCCAGCTGGAGCGCCTTCTTGAAAAGGTATCGGATGTTTTCGACGGAGGTGATCTCAGGGAATTCACGGTGGAGGCCGGCAGGCCGGATACGTTCACGCCGGAAAAGCTGAGGCTTATAAAGGATGCGGGAGCGGACAGAATAAGCATAAATCCCCAGACCATGAAGGATGAGACCCTGCGCTTAATAGGAAGACAGCATACGTCTGAGGATACGGTAAAAGCCTTTGCCATGGCTGAAAGAGCCGGCATAGGCTGCATCAACGCGGACCTCATAGCGGGACTTCCCGGTGAGGAGCCCGATGATTTTCGCAGGAGCCTTGAGATCGTATGCGGGCTCGGCGCAGATGACATAACGCTGCACACCCTTGCGGTAAAGAGGGCGTCCAGACTGAAGGATGTGGACGGAGAATTCAATTACAGGAACGAGGACACGTGTATAACGATGCTGGATCGCGCTCACAAATATCTGGAAGAGATGGATTACAGACCGTACTACCTTTACAGGCAGAAGCATACATCGGGAAGTACGGAGAATCTGGGGCTGTGCAGAGACGGTAAGGTTTCATATTACAATGTGCGAATAATGGAGGAGGCTCAGTCCATACTGGCGCTGGGCGCGGGAGGTATCAGCAAGGTGTATTTCCCGGAGGAAAACAGGCTCGAACGTGTAGCCAACGTTTCCAACTACGAGATATATATCGACAGGATAGATGAGATGATAGAACGCAAGGAAAAGAATTTTTGGAGGTGAACAGATGCTGACAAAGGCACCCAAGGGCACGAAGGATATGCTGCCTGATGAGGCTTATAAATGGCACTATATAGAAAAGGCTTTTGCCGACGTATGCGAGACATACGGATTCAGGGAAATGAGGACACCGGTGTTCGAGCATACGGAGCTGTTCCAGCGCGGCGTAGGCGATACGACCGATATAGTCCAGAAGGAGATGTACAGTTTTCAGGATTACGGCAAGAGGAACATCACACTGAAGCCGGAAGGAACATCGCCGGTGGTGAGAGCTTTCGTCGAGCACAAGCTGTATGCGGGACCGCAGCCTGCCAAATTCTATTACAATATACCGTGTTTCAGATACGAAAAGCCGCAGTCGGGAAGGCTGAGGGAATTCCATCAGTTCGGCGTCGAGACCTTCGGTACGGACGACATGATGGCGGACGCCGAGATAATAAGCCTTGCCAGCGATTTTCTCACAGCCATGGGCATTACCGACATAGAGCTGAGGATAAACAGCGTGGGATGTCCCGAATGCAGGAAAAAGCACAGAGAAGCGCTGAAGGAATTTCTGAAGCCGAAGTACGACGAGCTCTGCGACACGTGCAGGGACAGATATGACAGGAACCCGATGAGGATACTGGACTGCAAGTCGCCTGTGTGCCAGAAGCTGGTACAGGGAGCACCGCTGATGCTGGATTATCTCTGCGATGACTGCCGCAACGCCTTCGAAGAGCTCAAAGCAAACCTTACGGCTATGGGCATCGCCTTCACAGTGGACCCCAATATCGTCAGAGGCCTCGATTATTATACCAAGACGGCATTCGAATTCGTCACCGACAGCATAGGCGCTCAGGGTACCGTATGCGGCGGAGGCAGATACGATCACCTCGTGGAGGAAATAGGAGGTCCGGCCACGCCGGGAGTGGGATTCGGCCTGGGAAAGGAAAGACTGCTGCTGACGATGGAAGCGTGCGGAGCCGACATACCTGAGCCTGACGGAGCGGATGTCTTCATAGCCTTCATGGGAGAAGAGGCGAAAGAGGCAGGACTGGGACTCATGAGAGAACTGAGACAGAAAGGCCTGAAGGTGCAGATGGATATAATGGGCAGGAACATCAAGAACCAGTTCAAGTATGCCAACAGGATAAACGCAAAGAAGACCGTCGTCATAGGTCAGGACGAGCTGGAAAACGACAGCTTCGCCATAAAGGACATGGAGACGTCGGAGCAGGTGACGGTGCCTATGGCGCGCATCGTGGATGAACTGCTCGGGTAGAACGGAAAAACGCATAAATGGGTGAAGACGGGAAACGGTATTTAATTTCGACAGGAGAGGAAAAAGGATGAGTATATACAAGCGCAGCCACATGTGTGGTGAGTTGAGAGCAAGCGACATCGGACAGGAAGTGGTGCTGAACGGATGGATACAGAAGAGGAGAAATCTGGGAGGTCTCATATTCTGTGACCTCAGGGATAAGACGGGCATAACGCAGATAGTGTTTGACGACAAGATCCCACAGAGCCTTTTCGATAAGGCTGACACCCTCCGAAGCGAGTACGTCGTAGGCGTAAAGGGAAAGGTGGCGGAGAGAGAGTCGAAGAATCCCGATCTGCCGACGGGAGACATTGAGGTGTTCGTAAGCGACCTCATCATATATTCCACTGCCGATACGCCGCCTATATACATAAAGGACGACGATAACGTGGATGACAATCTCAGGCTTAAATACAGATATCTGGATCTCAGAAAGAAGAAAATGCAGGACAACCTGACATTCAGACATAAGCTGGCAAAGCTGACGAGGGATTATTTTTCCGAAAACGGATTTACCGAGGTGGAGACGCCTGTGCTGATAAAGTCCACTCCGGAAGGTGCAAGGGATTATCTCGTGCCGAGCCGTGTCAATAAGGGCAGGTTCTACGCACTGCCGCAGTCGCCCCAGATGTTCAAGCAGCTGCTGATGGTAGGCGGTACCGACAGGTATATGCAGATCGTGAAGTGCTTCAGGGACGAGGATCTGAGAGCCGACAGGCAGCCGGAATTCACCCAGATAGACCTTGAGATGTCCTTTGTCGATATGGACGATGTGATAGAGATACAGGAAGGTTATCTCAAACGCGTGTTCAAAGAGATGAAGGGTGTCGATATACAGACGCCGTTCCCGAGGATCACGTACGACGAAGCCATGGAAAGGTACGGCAGCGACAAGCCCGACACGAGATTCGGTTTCGAGCTGCAGGACATCACGGAACTGGTGAAAGACTGTGATTTTAAGGTGTTCACGGATGCAATAGATGCCGGCGGCAGCGTAAGGGGCATATGCGTAACGGCAGCGGCGGAAAAATATACGAGAAAGAAGATAGACAAGCTGACCGAACAGGTGAAAAGTTACGGAGCCAGGGGGATGGTCTGGATGAAGGTGACGGACGACGGCGTATCCTCCTCCGTAAACAAGTTCTTCACGCCGGAACAGCTGAAGGAGATCGCCGACACCATGGGGGCTGCTGCGGGAGACCTCATAC
>CASEFF010000190.1 GCA_949287115.1 uncultured Bacillota bacterium
GGGATGTCTGAACTTTTTAAAGCAGCCGTTTGCTGGCAGCGGCCATTTGCTCAATCTTTCCTTGATTCCGTATTGTATAAGTGATAAAATATTGTCCGTGAAAAAAACGGGAAAACCCGTGAAGTTCAATAAATGAGAAAGGAAAAATCATGAGAGAACAGATACTTGAGATTCTGAAAGGTATAAGGAGCGATATAGATTTTGAAAACAGCACGAAGCTGATAGACGACGGCATGCTGGAGTCGCTGGATATCGTATCCATAGTGGGCGAGTTCAACGACGAATTCGATATCGAGATCTCGGTGGAGGATCTTCTCCCTGAAAACTTCAATTCGGTAGACGCTATGGTGGAGCTGATAACGAGAGCTCAGGAATAACGACAGGCAGGAGAAGCGAATGGCGTTTACTTCGTTTTACTTCCTGTTTTTCGTCGCGCTGGTGCTATGTGTCTATTACGCATTCCCGAAAAAGGGCAGGTGGCTGGTGCTGCTTGCGGCCAGCTACGGTTTCTATCTCATATCGAGCCCGAGGACATTCCTGTTCGTCATATTTACCACCGTCATAACATTTGCCGGAGGCAGATACATAGGCAGACAGAACAGCGAGCACAAGGCGTATCTTGCGGAACACAAGGAAGAACTCACAAAGGAAGAAAAGAAAGCACTTAAATCGGCGGTGCAGAAGAAAAAGCGAAAGATGGCGGCTCTCATACTGGTCGCCAATTTTGGCGTGTTGGCGGTAATGAAGTATTTCACGCCGATCCTGGAGGCGGCAGGTCTGGGAGAGAGATTCGATCTCGGCGTGCTGATACCGCTGGGCATATCGTTCTACACGTTCCAGACTGCCGCATACATCATAGATCTGTACAGGGGAAAGATAGACGCGGATCGGAACATAGCAAAGTTCGCGCTGTTCGTATCGTTCTTCCCGCAGATGGTGCAGGGCCCTATCAGCAGGTACGATCAGCTTGCGGGACAGCTGTATGAAGGACATGAGTTTTCGTATAAGAATCTTTCCTACGGCGCACAGCTCATGCTGTGGGGATTCTTCAAAAAGCTGGTCATAGCCGACAGGGCGGCCATACTGGTGAATCAGGTCTTCGACAATCACGGCGATTATCAGGGCGGGATCGTGTTCGTGGCGCTGCTGTTCTATACGATACAGATATACGGAGATTTTTCAGGCGGCATAGACATCGCCAGAGGTGCGGCGCGCATGCTGGGCATAGATATGACCCATAACTTCATGAGGCCGTACTTCTCCGACAGCATATCGGAGTTCTGGCGCAGATGGCACATGTCCCTCAGCTTCTGGTGCAGGGATTACATATTCTTTACCATATCCCTTTCCAAGACGTTCGGAAAGATGGGCAAGAGCCTGAGAAAAGTACTGGGCGACAGGGTAGGTAAGCTGTTCCCGGTGCTTGTGGCGCAGATGGCGACGTTCCTCACCATCGGTCTGTGGCACGGTGCGGAGTTCAAGTATATAGCATACGGTCTTTACAACGGAGGCATAATAATACTGGGGCTGCTGCTGGAGCCATATCTCAAAAAGCTCACGGCAGCACTGCATATAAACGTTGAGAGCAACGGATGGAAACTGTTCCGTATACTGAGGACGTTCTTCCTGATAGTGATGGGAAGGATGTTCCCGAAGGCGATATCATTCAGCGTGGCGATAGCCATGTTCGGGTCGATGCTGCGTGGGGGGGATGTACCTTTCTCCGAGGAGATACTGACGCTGGGGCTCGATATGGCAGACTTCATGATACTTCTCGGCGGATGTATCGTATGGTTCATTATAAGTTACAATCAGGAAAAGGGAACGGGTATAAGGGACGCCATCGCGGAGAGACCGCTGGCGTTGCGCTGGATACTCTTCCTTCTGGCCTTTGCGGCAGTGCTGATACTGGGCGTGTACGGCCCGGGATACGATGCCAGCGCATTCATATACAGAGGGTTCTGATGGGTATACTCATAATATCTGGATAAAAACGTTTTGGACCAGCACCATGTACAGGATCGTACCGGCGCCGATGCTGAGCAGAGTGTTCTTTTTCCATTTGTGGAGAACGATGATAAAGACGATGGAAATGAGCTCCGGCAGACCGTGATAATCTGTAAAAACGGCGCCTTTCATGCAGTAGATCACAAGGAAGCCTATCACCGCACAGGGCAGTACAGTCCCAAGATAGGCGATGTAAGCGGGCGGTTTCTTTCCTTCCGGCAGGATGATGAAGGGGAGGAACCTCGTTAACATCGTTCCCAGAACGACGGCCAGGATCGTGATGATACTCTGTGCTGTTGTCATCTTAAATCTCTCCCTTCATTTATCTTATACGATAACGTAAAGCATATTATAAGCAGCGCCATCGCGGGAAGGATGAAATTCTCGCTTCCGAAAACGAGCAGGCAGAGGGCGGAACATACGAGCCCCGTGACAGCCGGGCCGTGGTGTTGATTTTCCTCCCACTGATTGACGAACATGACGACGAACAGAGCCGTCATGACAAATTCTATGCCGGTCGTATCAAAAATGATGACATAACCAAGAAGCGCTCCCAGTGTGGCGCCTGCCACCCAGTAGATATGGTTGAGCAGGGTCACAAAGAACATGAACCAGCCCCTGTCCACATCCGGCGGCGGAGTAACCGTGCAGTTGATGGTAAAAGACTCATCGCACATTCCGAAAATAAGGTACATCTTTTTTAATCCTACGCCCCTGTATTTTTCAAGCATGGAGATGCCGTAGAACAGATGGCGCGCATTCACCATCAGCGCCAGAAGAAAGGCGTATATCGGATTGAAAGACGATAAGAGCAGGTTGACGGTTATGAATTCCACGGATCCGGCAAAAATAAACAGGCTCATCAGCATCGGATACACGAAAGAAAATCCTTTGCTGCTCATGAGAAAGCCGTAGGATATCCCCAGGAACAGAAAGCCTGCACATATCGGCAGAGTGTACGGCAACGCGGTTTTGAATGCTTTTCGTTTCATTATCGTGCCTCTGATTTCATCGATCCATGAGCAGGTTTCTCTTTATTTTGCCGTTGAACGTCCTCGGTATCGAGTCTATGATTTCTATGTACTTCGGCTGTTTGCTGGCATCCAGGCGCTCTGCGAGGAAAGCTTTGAACGCTTTCTGATCGTAATCGCAGCCGGAAGCAAGAGATATGAACAGCTTCGGAGCCTGACCGGTGAGGGGATCGTCCACCGGCACGCAGGCGCAGTCGTCTACGGCATCGTACTTTACCGCTATGCTCTCGATTTCTTCGGGAGCTATCTTTATGCCGCCGTAATTAATCACGTCGTCCTTGCGTCCCAGCATGTAGATATAGCCTTCCTCATCTATGTAACCAAGATCCTTCGTGTATATGTATTCCGAGCCGCCTCCGGTGGCTTCGGCGGTGAGCTCCGGCGCCTTGAAGTAGCATTTCATGTTTATGGAGCCCGAGCTTGCCAGGAATCCTGTGTTTTCCTTCGATGACTTTATCTCGTTCCTGTCCTTGTCCACGACGATGAAGTGGGCGTTCTTCGCGGGCTTTCCGATACATCCGGGTTTTCCCGACATGGAGTTGAAGTCCAGCAGGCACGAGCAGCCGGCTTCGGTGCTGCCGTAGAAGTTA
>CASEFF010000191.1 GCA_949287115.1 uncultured Bacillota bacterium
CTTCATAGCCATAGAAGGGCAGGAAACGGTGATACTGCGGGCGCTGGAAAAGGCCGCGGCGCGCGATCGCAGCGCCGCATCGGAAGGCGCCGGGGCGGCCGGGCTCCGACACGGAGCTTCGGAAAGCCCGCCGGAAAGCCCGCGCCCCCGTGAAGCGGCAGAAGACATGCCGGAAAGCCCGCACCTCCGTGAAGCGGCGCCGGGGCTCCTTTCCAATCTGAAGTTCATGCTTACCTTTGTCCATTCCATGGAAGAGCTGTTCGATGCGGGGCAGGTGTCCGGCATATATTTGAATTTCAGCGATCCGTGGCCCAAGGCAAGACATGCAAAGAGGCGCCTCACCCATCGCGACAGGCTGCGGGACTATGCCAAAGTGCTGAGGCCGGGCGGATTCATCGAGATAAAGACCGATAACGACGACCTCTTCGACTTTACGTTGCAGGAGATAGCCGCCGCGGGATACGAAGCGGCGGAGCAGACCCGCGATCTTCACGGCAGCGGCTATGATTCGCGGCTCACGACGACGGAGTACGAAGACAAGTTCAGCGGTATGGGAAAGAACATCAATTACGTGAAGGTGATCGTGTAGGCGATGGGGGATCGCCTGGGCGTTATCTCTGTTTTCTGGCAGTCGCGTTTATCTTTTATACTTTTTTGTCTGGATTTTGGCCGGATAAGTATAACAATGTGATTTATGTAAACCGTTCTTGGGAGAAAAGATAAGGCAATATACATATCGGACAGCATAAATTGATAAAAAACGGTAATAATAGCCTTTTTTGCGGAATCTGTATTATCACATCTCAAATCGTTTATACTCTATTTTCCGTAAATCAGACAAAAACGTATAAATCATCGAGATGCCGTTAGATTATTTTATAGCTTCATCTTTATGTTTTACGTTTCGGTGCCGCATTGAAAACAAGGAATACTACATAACGAGCCATATGAACGAAAAAAGGCCGCCGCTTCGACGGATATTCTCCGTTGATGCGGCGGCCGCTGTATGTCGCGATCAAAATATCAAAGGATATCTATGTATTCGCCGGAGAGAGCTTTGTTCATGCTGCGGACGGCGCAGAACTTGCCGCACATGCTGCACGTTTCTTCGTGATCCTCTTCCGGACTTCTGCTGTCGCGTATGGCCTTTGCCGTCTCGGGATCGAGAGCGCATTCGAACTGTTTATTCCAGTCGAGTTCACGTCTGGCGTCGCTCATACGGTCGTCTATGTCGCGGGCTCCCGGGATGCCCTTGGCTATATCGGCTGCATGGGCCGCTATCTTCGAGGCGATGATTCCCTGCTTCACATCGTCGACGTTGGGGAGAGCCAGATGCTCTGCCGGAGTCACATAGCAGAGGAACGCGGCGCCGTTCATGGCGGCGACAGCTCCTCCGATGGCTGCCGTGATGTGGTCGTATCCCATGGCGATGTCCGTCACGAGAGGCCCCAGCACGTAGAACGGTGCGCCCATGCATATGGTCTGCTGTACCTTCATGTTGGCGGCCACCTGGTCGAGCGGCACATGTCCAGGTCCTTCCACCATGACCTGCACGTTGTGGTCCCACGCGCGCTTTGTCAGCTCTCCGAGCCTGACCAGCTCTTCTATCTGGCAGACGTCCGTGGCATCGGCAAGACATCCGGGACGGCACGCGTCTCCCAGCGATATGGTCACATCGTATTCTTCGCATATGTCGAGGATGTCGTCGTAGTATTCATAGAACGGGTTTTCCTCTCCCGTCATCGACATCCATGCAAAGACGAGGCTGCCGCCGCGGCTTACGATGTTGGTCTTTCTCTTATGCTTTTTTATCTGTTCTATCGTCTTTCTCGTTATGCCGCAGTGAAGCGTTACGAAGTCGACGCCGTCCTCGGCATGAAGCCTTACGACATCTATGAAATCCTTTGCCGTCAGCGTGGCAAGATCGCGCTGATAATGTATGACGCTGTCGTAGACCGGCACGGTGCCGATCATGACAGGGCACTCCGATGTCAGTTTGCGCCTGAACGGCTGCGTGTCGCCGTGGCTGGAAAGATCCATGATGGCTTCGGCGCCCATGTTGACGGCGCTCATGACCTTCTGCATCTCTATGTCGTGATCCTTGCAGTCTCTCGACACTCCGAGATTTACGTTTATCTTAGTGCGCAGCATGCTGCCTATACCTTCCGCATCCAGGCATGTGTGGCGCTTGTTGGCGCATATGGCGACTTTTCCTTCTGCGACGAGCGCCTGCAATCTTTCGACCGGCATGTTTTCCTTTTCGGCGACGGTGCGCATCTGCGGTGTCACGATGCCCTTTCTGGCGGCATCCATCTGTGTAGTGTAATCCATCGTTACCTCCTGCTTTCTTACGCTGTGGATATAAGTAAAAAGCGTACACGCCGGGGCATGCACGCTTTGCATCTTACATAAAACGTCAATGTGCTGAACACATGATCATATCCCTACGTTGGCATTATCCACATCAGGTTCCCGGGTCGAAGCCCCTGCTTCCTCTCAGCCTGCCCTGCAAGCTCCCCGTTTTCAGTTTACGAGTTAATTATATCGCTATCGTCGCCGTTGTCAATAGAGAAAACATGGCAGGTCCCATACGGATGTTGTAAAATTAATACCATCAATCCCTTGTAATGGGGGTGTGAAATATTGTATTATAATTAAGTGCGCCGGCGCGGGGCGAGCGCGACAGGCGCCTGAAATGATAAACAACTACGAACTGCAGAGGTGATTAGGAAAGTGGCGGAGTATATATTAGCCAGACAGAACAACAGGACCATACCGAGAGAAGACAGGATATTCGGTATAAGCAACAGAGCGAAGAAGATGATAGCAGAAAAGGGCGCTGACAAGGTGATAAATGCGACGATAGGGTCGCTCCTTGACGACGACGGAAATCTCATAGTGCTGTCGTCGGTGGACGAGGTCTTCAGGATGCTCAAGCCGGTGGAATACGCAGATTATGCGCCGATAGGGGGAATACCGGGATTCAGGGAAGCTGTAAAGAAAGCGGCATTCGGAAGCTTTGAACCTGCGGGATTTACGGAAGCGGTGGCGACGCCGGGAGGAACGGGCGCGCTGAGGAATGCCATATCGAATTATTCGGAGCCGGGAGACAGGATCGTAACGACTGACTGGCACTGGGCGCCGTATAATACCATAGCGGGGGAGATCGGAAGGTCGGTGGAGACATTCGATCTGTTTACGGCCGACAGGAAGTTCAACAGGGACTCCTTCGAAGAGACTGTGACCAGGCTTCTCAAGGAGCAGGAAAG
>CASEFF010000192.1 GCA_949287115.1 uncultured Bacillota bacterium
ATATAGTAACAACTGAGAGTTTGAACAATGAATTTAAGGATAGTATAGCAAACGAGGAGGTACTATTGTATGCAGGTTAATGACCGTGATATAAAGGTGAGGGCTGTGGCATTATGCCATAGCCCTCTTTTCATGTCGATAAAGTGACGTACACAGCTTTGCACCGGAAACCGGGAATTCCTTTAGCCTCGGTGTAGTAGCTGTGTCATGAGTCTATACGTCAAAGTCTCCTTTGGATATTTTGTTCATCGCCACGTACGCCTGGCCCAGGGCGATGCCGCCGTCGTTGGGGCTGACGGATATGTTGTAGTAAGGCGTGAAATCGTGGTCACGGAGCCTTTTGAGGGTCGACTCCATCAATATCCTGTTCTGGAACGTTCCCCCTGTGAGAGCGACCTGTGATGTGTCATAGAGGTCACGGGCCATGATGCACTGCTCCAGTATCATGTCGGCTATCTTTTCGTGGAAGGCCAGAGCGAGATCCGATGCCTCATCGACACCGGGGTTTCGGGCGGCGAATGCCGCTGCGTCTTCCAGCATAATGGCACACTGGCCTTCGTAGTCGTTGTAGTCCTTTATGTCCAGGAGAGCGGATACTCCGTCGAACAGCCTTCCCATGCTGCTGCTGCGGACGGTGTTTATACCCGATGAAAGGGCGGCCGTGATAAGCGGCGCATCGGATCCGGAAAGCAGCCTGTCGCGGCCGTAGTCGATGATATCGGATATGTCCACGGATATCTCGCGGCAGTCGTCGGTATCGCCGGTCGGCGATGTGTATCCGTTATCGAAGGCATGTATGTAGCTGAGGGCGGACCGGCGTGCATCCTTTACGGAGGAGTCTCCGCCTATCATGTCGACGTATCTGAGGTGGGCGATGCGCAGGCAGTCGGCGCCTTCGCAGATGAAAAATTCACCGCCCCATATGGCGCCGTCGGTGCCGTATCCGGTGCCGTCAAAGCTGACTCCTATGACTTTGCCGCGGATATCGTTTTCGGCCATCACCGAGGCTACGTGGGCATGGTGATGCTGGACCTTTATCAGGGGCAGATCCTTGTCATTAGCGTATCTTTCAGCGAAACCTGTCGTGAAATAGAGAGGATGCATATCGCATACGATGATAGCAGGCGTTATCCTGAACAGATCGCCGAAGCGGGATACGTTTTCCCCGTAGATCCGCTGGTTTTCCACCGTATCCATATCGCCGAAAAACTGGCTCATGTAAACGAACGGGCCTTTCGTCATGGCAAAGGAGTTCTTGAGCTGGCTTCCGGCGGCGAATATCATCGGGACCTCTGCATCTTCATCGGGTGATGGGACATCCACATAAAGCGGTACAGGCGCGTATCCTTTGGAGCGCCTTATCATCTGCGGCTGGTCGTCTATGACGCGCGCCACCGAATCATCGGCGCGGGTGCGTATGTCACGGCCGTTGTAAAGCATACCGTCTATGAGCGGTTCGCGCTCCATCATCGCCTTCATCTCATCGTCGTCCTTTATCATCGGCATATCGGAGACGTTGGCACTGGTGAATATCAGCGGGCTGATGCGATCCAGCATCATATACTGGGCGGCAAAGGACGGCAGGAAGCTGCCTATGAAACGGCTCCTGTTTATCTCTGCGTTATCGACAGGTCTGTGCTCCAGCAGTATTATGGGGCGTGCAGAGGACGTCAGGAGCTTTTTTTCCGTTTCCGTCACGTGGCAGTATCGCTCTGCCTGTTCCACGTCTCTGAACATGACTGCGAAGGGCTTTGATTCACGTGATTTTACGGCGCGGAGCTTTGAGACGGCTTCTGCGCTGAAAGGGTCGGCAACCAGATTGTATCCGCCGACGCTCTTGAACGCGATGACGCCGTCATGCTTAAGGATAGAGGCGGCGCGGTCGAGTATTGCCTCATCGTCGGCAGGGCCGCTCATCGTATGCGATGACGCAGGCGTTGATGCAGACGATGGCGTTTTACTATTGGATCCGCCGGCTACGAGGGGTGCGTTCTCCATCCAGAGAAGCTGCGGACCGCAGTCGTGGCACGAGATGGTCTGAGCGTGATATCTGCGGTCGTTTATATCGGTGTACTGACTTTCGCAGAGATCGCACATGGGAAAATCCACCATGGAAGTGTTCTCCCTGTCGTAGGGGATGCTGTCTATGATGGTGTATCTCGGCCCGCATACCATGCAGCTTATGAATGGATGCAGGAATCGTGGGTTTTCACTGTCGTAAAGTTCGTGAAGACAATCCGGACATATGGCAAGATCGGCCGGTATCATGGCGGCTTCGTCGTCTCCGTATGCGCTCCTGATTATGCTAAAATCGTCGAATTCACGAAATTCGACGATCTCACGCTTGATGTGTACTATCTCGGCGGGCGCCGGCTTGCCGGAAACGATATGATCTATGAAATCCGATATCCGGGACGGCGTATCGGTGACGGTCATTTCGACGAGGCCTCCGATGTTGAGAACCTGTCCCTTCATATCCAGGTACCGGGCGACCTTTGCGACGTAAGGCCTGAAACCTACGCCCTGTACTATTCCCCAGAGTTTAATTCTTTCGCTCTGTCTTGCAGCCACTTGGCAACCTCCTCATAACCTTCACCGGTCTTTCCCGACACTTTGAAGACAGGCGCTGTCTTGTTGAGCGCTCTGACTCCCTTCATGAAGTACTCCTCGTCAAAATCGAGATACGGTATCAGGTCAACCTTGTTGAGAAGTATGATGTCCGCCTTTTCGAAAGCGAGGGGATATTTATACGGTTTGTCGCTGCCTTCCGTCACGGTGGATATCAGCATCATTACGTGTTCACCTATGGTGAATTCGGCAGGGCAGACCAGATTACCGATGTTTTCTATGAACAGTATGCCGGGTTCGGGAAACGACATGTGCTCCGTGGCATGCTCCACCAGCGGGGCATCGAGGTGGCATTCGCCGTGAGTGTTTATCTGGTGTGTGGTGATACCGAGGGAGTTGAGATCCCTGGTGTCTATGTCGGACTCGATATCGCCTTCTATGACGTATGGTTTTACGTCAAGGTGTTTTACTATGTTTTTCAGTGAAGTGGTCTTTCCAACGCCGGGAGCGCCCATTTCGTTCACCACCAGTACGCCGTGACCGGTCATGTGCTCGTTGACGTGTTCGGCTATATGGTCGTTCTCATCGAGAACGCCTTCCATGACGTTTATCTTTCTTATATCGTGCATTTCAAAGTCCCTCCGTTTATCGTTGTGTTCGTGTTTTACTTTCGTTTCAGATGTGCACCTGTAGGATTATATGCTCTGCGCCGGAATTTTACCGGTAAAGAAAGGCGACGCGATCATTCGATCTCTATGCTTTCGATGTAAAATTCCTTGCCTATGTCGGTAGGCTCGCCCTGACCTCCGCATTTCGGACAGTCGAAGGACATGGGCTTTTTTTCGAAAAGCTCACCGCAGTCGGGGCATCTGAGCTTGGGCTTTATATGGCGTATGTCCACGATCGCTCCTTCGCATATGGTATCCTGCGATATTATGTCGAAGTACATCTGGACCGATTCGCCGACGTAGCCCGAATAATCGCCGATGACGAGGCTTACTTTCGTGACGCGTGAGCCTCCGGCTTCCCGGCAATGCCTGTCTGCGATCTTTATTATCTGTTCTGTTATGGGATATTCATGCATATCGTTAAAATCTCCTCGCGTTATATTATAAGGCTTTTGGACGGCAAAGACTATCATATTTCGCATTTTATCGTACGTTTTTTTGCTTTTTACGGAAAGTATGGGAAAGGGTGCGGCGGTAAGGACAGGGCCAAAACCGCCGGCAAGTAAAAAGCGGCCGCATATCATCGCGATATGCGGCCGCCGTATAAGGAAAGATCTTATGATCAGCAGATCAGTCGTCGATGCCCAGTTCAGGCGGTTCTTCCTTCAGACCCTTTGTCAGGATCAGCATGTAGATGATTCCTATGATTACCCATGCGCATCCCAGTATGATGGCGATCCTGTCGAGATGTGCCAGCAGGTACAGGCAGAACAGAGTTCCGATGATAGGGAATATCAGATACATGAACACACCCTTTGTGGAACGTTCCTTCTGTCTTATGAAGTAGTGGGATATTACCGCGATGTTTACGAAGCAGAAGCCGATGAGACCTCCGAAGTTGATGTATGCAGTAGCTGAAGTAACATCGAGGAATATGGCGAACAGTGCTATTACGCCTGTCAGGATGATGGCGTTTACAGGAGTCTTGGTCTTTCCGAGGTGACCGAAGAGCTTCTTTGGAAGTACGCCGTCTCTTCCCATGGCGTACAGCAGACGCGCACCGCTTGCCTGTGCGGACAGACCTGCAGCGAACTGTCCTGCTATCGTACCGATGAGGAATATGCCTCCGAATACCGATGGAGCAACCTGACGGGCTATGTCGTATGCAGCATTGTCCGGATTAGGATAATCGAAGGACGGATGTACGAGATGCGTGAAGTATGTAACGATGAGGAATATTGCACCGCATACCAGCAGTGTCAGTATGATGGATCTCGGGATGTTCTTCTCCGGATCGATAGTATCCTCCGTGAACGTCGTCAGCGCATCGAATCCCAGGAAGCAGTAGCATGCCGCGGCCGCACCGGCTACCATGTAGCTGAAGTCAACATCAGGATTGTAGAACGGTGCGAATGAAGCGAGAGTACCTTCTCCCATTCCTTCGGTGATGGCCTTGATGGTGAAGATGAGGAAAGCGACGATGATGATGACCTGAATGGATACCATCACGAAGTTTATCTTGCTTCCCACTTCAACACCGATGATATTGATGGCGGATGTGATTACGATGAAGCCTACCAGCCATACCCATTCAGGAACGGCAGGAACAGCAGCGCTGAAGTACGATGCTCCGATGAGCCATATAGCCATCGGGAAGAAAACGTATCCCAGCAGTACGATCCATCCTGCAAGGACTCCCAGCTTGGAGTTTATGCCTTTTCTCGTGTAAGTGTATGCCGATCCTGCAGCAGGATAGGCTTTGGCCATGTGGCCGTAGCTCAGTGCCGTGAAGAGCATGGCGATGATGGTAAGGCAGATGGAGCCCGACTCAACGCCGTGAGACGCCTGAGCGATTACGCCGTATATTGTATACGCGATCATAGGCGTAAGGAATGCCACACCGAAGATAACGAGATGGTGCAGCTTCATGGTACGTTTTAGCGATTCATTTTGCATTTCAATGTCCCCTCTCTTAATAAATAATGAATATGATTGCAGCTTACAGGAACTGCTTATAAACATCAGGTCTGTAGTCAGGCTCGCCGGTCAGCTCCTTGTTGACGAACAGACGTCTTTCCGCCAGCGAAAGGTCGATGGTTTCCATGGCTATACCTTCCTGAACGTTGTCCTTGTTGCCGGCATAGTAGTGGAGGTTCGTCTCGTAGAACGGAGTGATTTTAGGTCCGATGATGCAGCTTCCGCCTCCGAAATAATCTACGATGTCAGTTCCGCACAGGTTGGCGCTGGCTACATATATCGTGTTGCACAGTACGCCGTACTCAAGTGTTGGAGCGTAGTAGTCGATGAATGCCTGACGGCTTCCCTCCTTAGGTATCTCTTCCACAACGGCTGTAGGATTGAGGTAGAGTCTGCTGCCCTGTCCGCAGTAATATCTCTGCAGTTCAGGGAACTGATACGTATCGAAGCAGATACCTACCGATATCGGTCCCCAAGGCGTGTCGAACATGAACGGCTTGTCGCCCTTAGCGCACCAGATGCTTTCGGTTTCGAACGGATGCATCTTCTGGTATGCACCGATGACTCCTTCAGGGCCGATGGCAACGGCTGAATTGTAAAGGGTGGCGTCATCCGTATCTTCAAGCTTTTCGGCCATGCCGAACACGACGTATATGCCGTACTTCTTTGTGATCTCGGCTATGGCGCTGCAGGACGGTCCGTTTATCGTTTCCGCTGTCCTGATCTTCTCCTCCTGAGTGATGTTTTCGTCTACATAGTAGTCGTAGCCGTAGAGGCACATCTCAGGGAACAGAACGACGTCGGCGCCGCGCTTTGCAGCAGCTTCCGCATAACCGCACATCCTCGAAAGGTTGCTTTCCTTGTCTGCTGCGTCAACTCTGAAATTTACCGCAGCTACTGTGATGATGTCTTTCATAGCTCTTCTCCTTTTATGTGTGATAATGATTTAAGGTTTATATTATATGTTTGTCAGCCTTTATAGGCCGCCTTGCATATGAAGTCTATACGTGATTTCGTGTCCGATTTTTCGAGTATCTTCGATACGTGTTTCTTTACAGTCGATATCGTTATGCACTTTTCCTCGGCGATCTGCTCGTTGGAATACCCCTTGAGGATCATCGTCGCCACGTCCTGCTCGGCGTTGGTGAATGCGAACTTGCTGGAAAGGTCGTCGAACAGGAACGCGTAGTTGGATGCCTTCAGCTCGATGTGAGGCTGGAATACCCGGCATATCTCGACTTCTCTTTCCGTAAAGTCGATGTCCCTTTCGTTACGGAACAGATCCAGCGATCCAATACAAAATCCCCTGTTTTTGAGGTTCCACCTGAAATTCGTATCAAGTGAGACCTTTGTCTTGGCAGGGGTCACGTAGTCGATAAAGTATTCAGTTTCCTTTCGTTCGTTGATGTCGAAGGCTTCGGTGCTCTTGATGACGACTTCCTTGTTGGGCATCATCTTTTCCACGACATCGTCGATATCGCAGTAGTAGCGTTCGTAGTCAAGCAGTTCTTTTTTGCTGAAACCCTGCCCGATGTATTCCTTTACTATGTCGGGCGCGGAAAGATCGTAGAAATATATGCATGCCTTTTCGTAAGGCACCAGCTTTTCGATGTCCGTAAGGAATGTATTCAAAGCCTTTAGAACGTCGCTTTCGCTGTTCATATGCAGGATCATTTCATTGATCTTTTTCCAGTCATTTGTCCAAAGTTCCTGACTCATAACAGAACCTCTCAGTCCGAATAAATCAACCTGTCCGAAAACTTCGTTAAATATTATACTATCGAAATTTTTCATAATCTATGGGACTTAGGTACCATTTTTGTGTTAAATCTTGCTGTATGACATCAGGGAAGACATCGGGGGATATGCTCCGCTGCAAACGCGGTGTTTACGAATCGGACAAATGATTGTATAATAGTAGGGATCTTGAGGATCGGAGGAGGAAAACCATGTGTATAGCGATACCCGGAAGGGTCATGGAGCTTTCCGAAGGGAGAGCGAAAGTGGATTTCAACGGCAATGTGGTGGATGTGAACACCGGTCTCGTTGAGCCGGAGGTGGGACAGTACGTACTCGTTCACGCCGGATGCGCCATAGAGGTCATGGAATACGACAAGGCGCAGGAGCTGATGGAACTTTTCACGGAGCTTGAGGAGCTCCAGTAGATCTGAAGACTATGGATACGAAACAGATAATAGATTATTTGAAGTCTTATGACGGCAGACCGCTGAAGATCATGGAGGTCTGCGGGACTCATACGGCGGCCATATTCAAAAACGGCATAAGGAGCCTCATATCCGACAGGATAAAGCTGATATCGGGGCCGGGATGTCCCGTATGCGTCACGCCTACGGCATATATAGACAGATGTGTGGAATGCGCATCGCGTGAGGGACACAAGCTCCTTACCTTCGGAGATATGATGAAGGTGCCGGGAAGCGGCGGAAGCCTGTCTGAGGCAAAGGGCCGCGGCGATGTCAACGTCGATATAATGTATTCGCCATTCGAAGCGCTGGAAAAGGCGGAAAAAGACCCGCAGACGACTTATGTGGTGGCGGCAGTCGGATTCGAAACGACGGCGCCGACGTACGCGCTGATGATGGAAGAGGCGCGCAGGAGAGGTATAAAAAACGTCAGGCTCGTGACGGCGCTCAAGAAGTGCATGACGGCTCTTTACTGGATATGCGACAATCAGGAAGACGTGGACGGGTTCATCTGCCCGGGGCACGTGAGCGTCATAACGGGAAGCAACGTCTACGTACCGCTTTCGGAAAGGTACCACAGGCCATTTGTCGTTACGGGCTTTGAAGCGGAGCATATACTGGCGTCAATATACAGGATAGTTAGGCAGATAGAAACAGGCGAGGGCAGGACGGAGAACCTCTACAGGAGCGCGGTGAAGGCCGAAGGAAACCCGAAGGCGATAGCGGTGACCGACAGGGTGTTCGAAACGGGGCCTGCAATGTGGAGAGGTCTTGGCGTCATAGAGGGCTCGGGGCTGTATCTGCGCGGCGAATATGGGGAATACGACGGCGGCAGCCGGGATCTTTACGAGGACATGGAGCTGCCGGAAGGCTGCAGGTGCGGCGACGTCATAGTCGGCAGGATAAATCCCGATCAGTGTCCGATGTTCGGTAAAAGCTGCACGCCGATGGAGCCGTTCGGACCGTGCATGGTATCGTCCGAGGGAGCATGCGGCATCTGGTACAGGAACGTGCATTAGGACAGTATTACAGAAGGAGAAGGCGATGAAGATCACGATGGCTCACGGCAGCGGCGGCAAGTCTTCCGCACAGCTCATGAGCGATATATTCGGAAAACACTTTAAGAACGAGATCCTTGACAGGATGGAGGACGCGGCAGTCCTGGAGCTTGATGGACGGGTGGCATGCAGCACCGATTCGTTCGTGGTGACTCCGCTGGTGTTCAAAGGCGGAGACATAGGCAAGCTCTGCGTCTGCGGTACGGTGAACGATCTACTGATGATGGGAGCCGTGCCGAAGTACATAACGTGCGGCTTCATACTGGAAGAAGGACTCGATACGGAGCTTTTGGACAGGATAGTGGAGTCCATGGCAAGGCAGGCCCGTGAAGCGGGAGTTGTTATAGTTGCCGGAGATACCAAGGTTGTGGAAGGCAGCGGCGGACTTTACATAAACACGACAGGCATAGGAGAGATCCCGGAGGGCAGAGATGTCAGCAGTTCCAACTGCAGGCCGGGGGACGTG
>CASEFF010000193.1 GCA_949287115.1 uncultured Bacillota bacterium
CCGGCATATTGATGGGACATATGAAATGATGCGGCGAAACGCAATCGCAATCTGCCCTGCGCGCTGCGCCCGGTTTGCAGTCGGACCGTGATTTCACGTCAGGCAACTGCAAAAATCAATGGGTTCAGGGATACTCGACCTTTTTTGTAAAGGGCTCGGAGCAGCTTTTTGCAGGCTTTAATGGGCACGTCGGAGGCGTCGACGCAGTAAACGTTGAAAATTTTGCAGTCCCAAGGCGGATATCAGGCAGGCAACTGCAAAACGGGGGCTGTTTCGAAGCGTGGAAATACAAAACGGGAGCAGACCATTAAGTTCTGCTGCGCCTTGACTTTCACATGCGGTTTTTATAGAATATTAGAGTCATCGGAGGCAAGTGATTCGAAGGAAATGATGAGCCGGATAAGATGGCAGGTGAGATTCCTGTTGTTTTATCCGGCCTTTTGTTACAGGCAGGGAGTGGAGAAAGGGTATGGAAGGAAAAGGACAGAAATATCTGGGCAGCAGGGGGCTCATCGTACTGATAGCCGTCATGAACATGATCGTGCCGCTGTCGCTGGACATGTATCTGCCGGCGGTGCCGCACATGACGCAGGTGTTCGACACCAGCGAATCGGTCATAAACGTGACGCTGGTGGGATTCTTCTTTTTCATGGCGGTGGGCATACTGATATTCGGACCGCTGAGCGATAAGTACGGCAGAAAACCGATGCTGATGGCGGGGACGTGCATGTACATGATGTTCAGCGCCGCCTGCGCATTGGCGCCGGGAGTCGAATTCCTGATAGGAGCCCGCATACTTCAGGCGCTGGGAGCAGGATGCATGATCGCCGTTTCCACTGCGCTGATAAAGGACTGCTTCGAGGAAAAGACGAGGGACGTGGTGCTCGCGGTCGTGCAGGCCATGGCCGTCATCGCGCCTATGGTGGCGCCCATAGTCGGAGCGTGGATAGTGACGCTGTCGGGTTGGCGTGCCACCTTCTGGGTGCTGGCCGCCATGGCGCTGCTTTGCATCGCTGCTGTGGCGCTGCTTCAGGAGACGCTGCCGGAAAGCGAGCGGAACGGCGGTTCCGTTGCGGGCAGCCTGAAGGGGCTGTACAATGTGGCGAAGAACAGCGGCTTTTCGATGTTCCTGCTGACGGTGGGCGTGCTGTCTGCGCCGTACATGGCATATATCTCGGTGTGTTCCTACATTTATATAGACTTCTTTTCCCTGTCGGAAACGGCATACAGTTACTATTTCGCCATCAATTCGGCGGCATCCGTACTGGGGCCGCTGCTCTATCTCAAACTGGTGAGCCGTATGGGAGGCAGGCGGTTCATGAACGTCGCGGTGGGGCTTTCCCTTGCCTGTGGGCTGATGCTTGTGTTCTTCGGCAGCGTGGCGCCGGTGGTATTTCTGCTCTGCTTCCTGCCGTTTACCATAGTGGAAAGCGCCGTGCGTCCCTTCAGTACAGCAATACTGCTTAACCAGCAGGATCGCGACATCGGCTCGGCCTCCGCTCTGATAAACTTCACCCATACGGTGCTGGGCAGCCTGGGGATGGTTCTGGGGACGGCCGGCTGGAGCAGTTTCATCGCAGGGCTTGGAACGATACTGGCAGGAGGAGCGGTGCTGGCGCTGGCAGGCTGGCTCGTGCTGCTGAAGTCGAACATAAAGGTGGAAGGCATAAGGTGAACAGGCCGCCCGCGGCTTCGCGAAATTTTGTATTGACAAACCGTGAGACGTCCAGTATATTAGTAACATACATGTAAATACAGACGTGATGAACGGAATAAGTCTGATTGAAGTATCACAGCGAGCAGTCGGTCGGTGCGAGACTGCATACGGAGTCGGATGTCTCGCCCGGGAGCGTCGAACTTTTGAGGGGGTATGTGATTTCCCGTGATGTGCGGCGGCGCGCGACGTCAGCAGCGTGAAAAACGCAGAAAGCGCAGCGGACATCGGAAGGACGGCTGATGCCGAAACAGCATACCAATAAGAGTGGTACCGCGGAAGCATACGCCTTCGTCTCTTGCTTGAGATGGAGGCTTTTTTGATGGGTGAATAAGGGAGAAAGGAAGCGAATAACATGAAAAACCACGATAAATACAAGGTAGGGTATTTTCCGCCTGACGAGCCCTGCTATGAATGGGTGAAGAAGGATCACATCGAGAAGGCGCCTATATGGTGCAGCGTCGACCTCAGGGACGGCAATCAGGCGCTCATCGTGCCGATGAGCCTCAGCGAGAAGGTGGAGTTCTACAAATTCCTGCTCAAGATAGGTTTCAAGCAGATAGAGGTGGGATTCCCGGCGGCTTCAAAGACAGAATATCAGTTCCTCAGGAAGCTGGTGGACGAGGATCTCATACCCGACGATGTGACGATACAGGTACTTACTCAGTCGAGAAAGCATATAATAAAGAAGACCTTCGAGTCGCTGGCCGGCATGAAGAGAGCCATCGTGCATCTTTACAATTCGACGTCGCTGGCCCAGAGGGAGCAGGTCTTCAAAAAGAGCAGAGAAGAGATCATAAAGATAGCAACCGACGGAGCGACGCTGATGAAGGAGTATGCGGCGAAACATCCGGAGACGGACTTCACCTTCGAGTATTCGCCGGAGAGCTTCACGGGCACCGAGGTGGATTTTGCGGTCGAGATCTGCAACGCAGTCATAGATATATGGGAGCCGACGCCTGACAACAAGGTGATCATAAACCTGCCGGTAACGGTGGAAATGTCCATGCCGCACGTTTACGCATCCCAGATAGAGTACATGTGCAAGAAACTCCACAACAGGGAGAACGTCATAGTTTCCATACATCCTCATAACGACAGGGGCACGGCCGTGGCCGATGCCGAGCTGGGACTGCTGGCCGGAGGCGACAGGATAGAGGGTACCCTCTTCGGCAACGGCGAGAGGACGGGAAACGTGGACATCGTCACGCTGGCAATGAACATGTTCTGTCATGGAGTGGATCCGGGCCTCGATTTTTCCAATATGCCGGAAGTGGTGGAGACGTACGAGAAATACACCGATATGGAAGTGCCGCCTAGACAGCCGTACGGCGGAAAGCTGGTATTCGCGGCGTTCTCGGGATCTCATCAGGACGCCATAGCAAAGGGCATGAAGTGGCATAAGGACAAGGATCTCAAGACCTGGTCCGTACCTTATCTGCCTCTCGACCCGCACGATGTGGGCAGGGAGTATGAAGCGGACGTCATCAGGATAAACAGCCAGTCAGGAAAGGGCGGTGTGGCGTACATACTGGAGCAGAACTTCGGATACGCGATACCGCAGCAGATGAGAGAAGAGCTGGGATATATGGTGAAGGACATATCGGATCAGGAGCACAAGGAGCTGACTCCTGTGGAGGTATATCAGGCATTTGCAAGAGAGTATGTCAACGTGTTCGATCCTATAGACATCACCGACGCGGTGTTCAGGAAGGCCTCCGACTTCAAGTCCAACGACGGCATGATAGCCGATATAAAGGTGAGGATAGCGGGCAAGGTCTATCAGTTCGAAGCGGTCGGCAACGGTCGCCTCGACGCCATAAGCAACGCCCTCAAGATGTCGCCGTACACGTTCGACTACAAGTTCGTGACGTATTCGGAGCACGCGCTGTCATCGGAATCCAGTTCGAAAGCGGCGGCGTACGTTTGCATAGAGGATACGGATGGCAACGAGTTCTGGGGCGTAGGTACCCACGAGGACATCATTCTGGCGTCGGTCAACGCGCTGGTGAGCGCCCTCAACAGGCAGAACAGGAAGGATCACTTCGTCGAATAGGCGGAGCACCGGATGCCGCAGATGACAGATTGCCGGACGAAAACATGGGCGCCGGCAGACATACAGAAGATACTGATAAAGACGCGTGGGTACATCACCGCGTCATAACATAAGGAGGAATTTGAGATGGGAATGACAATGACCCAGAAGATACTGGCGGCTCATGCGGGGCTGGACAGCGTGGTCGCAGGACAGCTCATAATGGCTGATCTCGACATGGTGCTGGGAAACGACATCACGACGCCTGTTGCCGTCAACGAGTTTGAAAAGGCCGGATTCGACGGGATATTCGACAGGGAGAAGATATCCCTCGTCATGGACCACTTCACGCCTAACAAGGATATAAAGGCGGCGGAGCAGTGTATGCAGTGCAGGACCTTTGCGAAGAGGTTCGACGTGAAGAACTTTTTCGACGTAGGCAGGATGGGAATAGAACACGCGCTGCTGCCGGAGCAGGGACTCGTAAAGGCGGGGGATTGCATCATCGGTGCTGACTCCCATACGTGCACATACGGAGCACTGGGCGCTTTTTCCACGGGAGTGGGGAGCACGGATATGGCGGCCGGAATGGCCACCGGAAAGGCGTGGTTCAAGGTGCCCGAGGCCATAAGGTTCAACCTGACTGGAAGCCTCGGAGAAAACGTCACCGGTAAGGACGTCATACTCCATATAATAGGAAAGATCGGCGTTGACGGCGCTCTTTACAAGTCGATGGAGTTTGCGGGGGACGGAGTTGCGAGCCTTTCCATGGACGACAGGCTGTGCATAGCAAACATGGCCATAGAGGCCGGTGCGAAGAACGGCATATTCCCTGTTGACGAGGTTACCGAAGAGTATATGAAAGGCAGGGTGCAGGGACAGTGGAAGGCCTATGCTCCCGACGACGATGCGGAGTATGTCGCCACCTATGACATAGATCTTTCGGCGCTGAGACCGACAGTGTCCTTTCCGCATCTTCCGGAAAACACGAAGACCATAGACGAAGTGGGCGATGTTGAGATACAGCAGGTGGTAATAGGCTCATGCACCAACGGAAGGCTCGAGGACATGGCCATCGCGGCAAGGATACTCGAAGGCAAAAAGGTGCACGACGGCGTGAGAGCCATAATAATACCGGCGACACAGCAGGTCTACAAGGACTGCATAAAGAACGGCTACATCGACACCTTCATAGATGCCGGCTGCGTCGTATCGACGCCTACATGCGGACCGTGTCTGGGCGGACACATGGGCATACTGGCGGAAGGCGAGCGCTGCGTGGCCACCACCAACAGGAACTTCGTCGGCAGGATGGGACATGTAAAGTCCGAGGTGTATCTGGCAAGCCCGGCTGTAGCTGCGGCGTCGGCAGTCACCGGCAGGATAAGCGGACCGGATGAAGTGAAGTAAAGGAGGAAAAGATGAAAGCACAGGGGATCGTACATAAATACGGAGACAACGTCGATACGGACGTCATAATCCCGGCAAGGTATCTGAATACCGCGGATCACGGAGAGCTGGCGGCTCACTGCATGGAAGACATAGATGCCGGTTTCGTGAACAACGTGAAGCAGGGAGATATAATGGTAGGCGGCGACAATTTCGGATGCGGCTCGTCTAGGGAGCATGCTCCGATAGCCATAAAGGCTAGCGGCATAGACTGCGTCATAGCGAAGACGTTCGCCAGGATATTCTACAGGAATTCCATAAACATCGGGCTGCCGATACTGGAATGTCCCGAGGCGAGCGAAAGGATAGAAAACGGCGACAGGGTGTCGGTGGATTTCGATACGGGCCTCATCACCAACGAGACGAAGGGCGAGACGTATCAGGCGCTGCCGTTTCCGGATTTCATAAAGGATATCATGGCAAAGGGCGGACTCATGAACAGCCTGACGGGCAAATAAAAACGTGATGTGTATAACGGGTCGCGGGACCTTGCGGCCGGTCGTATGACCGGATCGTAAAGAGCCCGCGGCTTTGGACTGTAAGGAGGAAAGGATATGGATTACAGGATAGCGGTCGTGCCGGGAGACGGCATAGGACCGGAGGTCGTTGAGCAGACCCTGAAGGTGCTGGACAGGGTCGGAGAGGTGTACGGACACAGGTTCGAATATGAAAAGGTGCTGGCGGGAGGCTGCGCCATAGATGCCACCGGCGGATGCCTGCCGCAGGAGACCATAGATACGTGCAAAGCCGCCGATGCGGTGCTCCTCGGCGCCGTAGGCGGGTGGAAATGGGATACGCTGCCGGGAAACGAAAGACCGGAGATGGCGCTGCTGGGCCTCAGGAAGGAGCTGGGGCTGTTTGCAAACCTGAGACCGGCTCTGCTGTTCGAAGAGCTGGCGGAGGCATGCCCTCTCA
>CASEFF010000194.1 GCA_949287115.1 uncultured Bacillota bacterium
AAGGTCAGGAGCCTATAGCCTGTAGGCCCGTGAGCCACGGACCCGGGCATCACATGCCGCAAAGCCGCCCCTGCCACGTGTTGCGCAGCCGCATCCGGCTGTGTATGCTGTTGAGTATCGTGCGCTTTTTATAACTCCAGACAGGCGATATGAGAGTGGAGCGCGGGGCATCGCCGGAGATGCGGTGGACGGTGATATCCGGAGGTATGAGCTCCAGAGCCGATATGACGGTGTCCGCATAATCGTCTATGGTGTCGAACGAAACGTAGTCGGGATAAAGTTTTTCCATGGGAGAGCCTTTGACAAGGTTCAGCATGTGGAGCTTTATCCCGAATATTTTTTGCCCGCATACGCGGCGCACCGACGCCATCATCATATCGCGGCTTTCTCCCGGAAGGCCCAGTATGAGATGGGTCACGACCCGGATACCTCTCGATATCAGCTTATCTGCGGCGGCGTAGTAATCGTCGGGTGTGTAACACAGGTTCATTGCCTCGGCGGTGGCAGGGTGTGTCGTCTGCAGACCCAGCTCGACCCACATGAACGTCCTGTCGTTTATTTCCGACAGCAGATCGAGGACGTCGTCCGGCAGACAGTCGGGGCGCGTGGCTATGGCGATGCCGACTATGCCCGGCTGGTCGAGAGCGGCGAAGAACTTTTCGCGCAGCACCGGTACCGGAGCGTAGGTGTTGGTATGGCTCTGAAAATACGCAAGGTAGGCGGCGTCGAGCCATTTGTCCGACAGCAGCGATATCTGGGCAGCTAGATCATCCGCGATGCGGCCAGTTCCCGATGCCATGTCTCCGGAACCGCTGGCGGAACAGAAGACGCATCCTCCCGTGCCTTTTGTGCCGTCCCTGTTGGGGCACGTAAATCCCCCGTCGATGGACAGTTTCACGGTCTTTGTGCCGAACCTTTTCTTCAAATATGTGCCGATCGTATTTATTCTGAGATCCTGTCCGTCGGATGTGTCGAATATCAATGGTCTGCTGCCTGTCATAGCGGTCGCTCTCCTTCAAAATTTAACGGTAACTTCGTTTTCAACGATATGATTATATGATATAATAAACCATTATGATCGAGAGTAACAGGTGTTTGTTTGAAATCGGTGAAAAATTCATAATCAGAGATGATCCGGACGAGCTGGAGACGAAGCCGGCACTCCTGCTCCACAGCTGCTGCGGACCGTGCAGCACTGCTGTCGTGGAGAGGCTTGCGGGCGAGTTCGACATAACGGTGTTCTTCTACAATCCCTGCATAACGGACGAGGATGAATACATGCGCAGACGCGCTGCGCAGCTTGAATTCATAGAGAAGTTCAACAGGGAGAATGCCGGAAAGACGAGGATAAGGTTTACGGAGGGAAGCTACAGACCGTCGGATTTTTTCGAGATGGTAAAGGGTCTTGAAAAAGAGCCGGAAGGCGGCGCCAGATGCAGACTGTGTTTCAGGCAGCGCCTTGAGACGACGGCGGAAGTGGCGAGCATGTCGGGTTACGATCATTTCGGGACGACGCTCACCGTAAGCCCTCACAAGGACTACAAGCAGATATCGGCCCTGGGGCGCGGACTGGCCGCAAGGTACGGTATTTCCTTCCTTGACAGGGATTTCAAGAAAAAGGACGGCTTCAGGCGATCTGTGGAGCTTTCGAAAAAGTACGGACTGTACAGGCAGGATTACTGCGGATGCATATTTTCGAAGAGAGAAAGGGAGGAATGATATGCACAAGCTCATCATACCCAAAAATTATACGCCTTTTATAGATTATATGGAGAGCCAGAGGGCCATAAAGAAGATAAAGGACTTCTTTCAGCAGGAGCTGGCCTACGGGCTGAGGCTCAGGAGGGTCTCGGCTCCCCTTTTTGTTGCGCCCGAAACGGGACTCAACGACAACCTCAACGGTGTGGAGCGTACCGTCAGCTTCACGGTGAAGGACATGGGTGAAAAGAAAGTGGAGATAGTCCAGTCCCTCGCCAAGTGGAAGAGGATGGCACTGGGAAAATACAGGTTCAAGCCGGGAACGGGACTTTACACCGACATGAACGCCATAAGGCGTGACGAGGAGCTTGACAATCTCCATTCCATATACGTGGACCAGTGGGACTGGGAAAAGGTGATAAACAGGGAGGACAGGACGGAGGAGTACCTCGAGGAGACTGTAGTCACCCTGTACAACGCCATAAAGAACCTCAACGATTACGTCAACAGGCTCTACAACGAGTTGAGGACCGACCTGCCCAACGAGATATATTTCATAACGGCGCAGGAGCTGGAGGATATGTATCCCGATCTGGAGCCGAAGGATAGGGAGAACGCCATAGCGAAGGAAAAGCGCGCCGTTTTCATAAAAAAGATCGGCGGCGTGCTCAGGTCGGGACAGAAGCACGACGGAAGGGCGCCGGATTACGACGACTGGGAGCTCAACGGCGACATAATACTGTGGAACGATGTGCTGGAGCGCGCCTTTGAGATATCGTCCATGGGTATACGCGTCGATGCGGAGGCCATGGACAGGCAGCTGAAGGCGGCGGGAGCCGACGAGCGGCGCGATATGGAATTCCACAGGATGATACTCAACGGAGAGCTGCCGTACACCATAGGCGGCGGCATAGGGCAGAGCAGGCTCTGCATGTATTTCCTGAGGAAAGCGCACATAGGAGAAGTACAGGCATCCATATGGCCTGAAGAGATGGTGAAGGAGTGCGGGGAAAACGACATTTTCCTCCTGTAGCGCATGAAATACGTGGATCTCATAATAGACAACAGGAGCGACAGCACGGACACCCCGTATACATACGGTTGTGAGGACGAAACGGTATCGGTGGGGAGCAGGGTCCACGTGCCTTTTGCCAGAGGGAACAGGCTCAGGGACGGGTACGTGGCGGCGGTGCGGGAAACCATACCTGCCGACATGGAGTCGAAAATTAAATTCGTCGAGAGCGTAGATGAAGACGTATCGCTGACGCCGGAGATGATGAGGACGGCTCTGTGGATGAGGAACAGATACCTGTGCAGATACATAGACGCCGTGAAGTGCTTCACGCCGGCGGGCGGCAGGGCAAAGCGCGGAGAGCGAAAAGACCCGTACGAAGGCCGCGAGGGAGAAAAGAGCACGGTGGAACGTCTCACCGACCAGCAGGCATCGGCTCTCGAACGCATATCGGAGGCTGTCGTATCGGGAAAGCACAGGCGCTTCCTGCTCCACGGAGTGACGGGAAGCGGCAAGACGGAGATATACATAAGGGCTGCGGAAAAGACGCTGGATGCGGGGCGCACAGCCATAATACTGGTGCCGGAGATCTCGCTGACGACGCAGATAATCGACAGGTTCACAGGCAGGTTCGGGTACGAAAGGATCGCCGTGCTCCACAGCCGCATGACGCCGGGAGAAAGATACGACCAGTGGAAGAAGATAAGGGACGGCAAGGTCGACATAGTCATAGGAGCAAGGTCGGCGGTGTTCGCGCCGCTGGAAGATATAGGACTCATAGTCATAGACGAGGAGCACGAGTCGACGTACAAATCGGATCACACGCCAAAGTACGATACGACGGAGGTGGCGATAAAGAGGCTGCAGGATGCCGACAACAGCGGCGTTCTGATACTGGGAAGCGCCACGCCTTCCGTGGTGACGTACAGCAGAGCGAAAGAGGGAATATACGAGCTCATCAGGCTCACGGAAAGATACAACAGGGTGGAGATGCCGCAGGTGAGCGTCGTGGATATGCGCAGGGAGCTCAGGGAAGGCAACAGATCCATGATAAGCAGGACCCTTTACGGCGAGATGCGGCGTCAGCTTGACGGAGGAAAACAGGTGATGCTTTTCCTCAACAGGCGCGGATATTCCACGTTCATATCGTGCAGGGAATGCGGGTACGTGGCCGCGTGTCCTTCCTGCGGACTTTCGCTGACCTATCACAAGGAGAGCGGAAAAGCCGTATGCCATTACTGCGGATACAGCATACAGGCGCCTTCGAGATGTCCCGAGTGCGGCAGCGGGTACATAAAGTACTTCGGCAGCGGGACGGAAAAGGTGGAGGAAGAGGTCCGCGAAATGTTCGCAGACCGCAGAGTCGAGAGGATGGATCTGGATTCCGTCAGGAAAAAGGGCGAGCTTGAACGCAGGCTGAGGGATTTCCGAAACGGCAGGATCGACATACTGATCGGGACGCAGCTCATAGCCAAGGGACTGGATTTCAGGAACGTGGGTCTCGTGGGCATAATATCAGCGGACGTGTCCCTGAACATACCTGATTTCAGATCTCCGGAGCGTACGCTGCAGCTCATAATACAGGCGTCGGGCAGAGCCGGCAGAGGCGATGAGAAGGGAAGGGTCGTGATACAGACATACAGCCCGGATCATTATGCGGTAAAGCTGGCGGCCGGACAGGATTACGAAGGATTCTTCGATGCGGAGATAGAGATGAGGAGGCTCATGTCATATCCACCTTACAGCGATATGTTTCAGGTGATATTTTCATCGAAAGACAGGCAGGAGGCCCTTGCAGGCGCCGAGAGCTGGTACGTAAGGCTGAGAGAGGCCCTGCCGCCCGGGGACGCGGACGGCGTGTTTCCGCCGCAGGAAGCATACATGAAGAAGATAAAGGACACATACAGGTTTTCCATGCTGATAAAGTGCCTTAAGGGAAGGAGATCCATATACTCCGGAGCCATA
>CASEFF010000195.1 GCA_949287115.1 uncultured Bacillota bacterium
ACGCCTCTGTTCTTGCCATTTTAGTCTCCTCCCCTATAATTCATCCACATCGTAGATCGATACGATGTCTCCTATCGGTTTTATCGGCCTCGGAATGACCTTCGTCGCCGTCAGCTTGCCGATAGCTTCCGCAGCTTCCGCTCCCGCTTTTACAGAGGCGGTAACGGCGGCCACATCGCCCTTGATCATGATCGTAACCAGAGTCGAGCCTACGTTTTCATAAGAGATCAGCTCTACGTCTGCGGCTTTGAGCATTTTGTCACAGGCTTCGAGGGCCGGCACCATGCCAACGGTCTCCAGCATTCCAAGCGCTTCCTCTGCGTAATACCTCATGCTAAGATCTCCTTTCAAAATCAAACTGCTATATCCACATCGCATCTGCACGATGCGATGTGGATATTCTGAACATTAACCAATCGATCTTTTTTGATCTTCACGCTACTTTATGTAGCTGTTTATGGTATCGATGCTCTCCTGACTTGCCTTGTAATAGATGATGAGGTTGCCCTTGTCGTCGAGCTCATATCTAGTCTCATCTATCAGCCCGTTGGAGCATGCCGTCATAAGAGCTTCGTCCATGGCCTTGTCCTTAAACGCCTTGAAATTTCCGTACTCGCTGCGAAGAGCATCCTGTACGTCCTTTCTGCACGCTTCCTTGCCTGAAGTGAAATACTTCAATACCGAAAAGAATAATGGTCTCATATCCTACGCCTCCTTTGCAGTTGCTTTCTGCTGTGAAATAGCCAGAACGAAGATGCCTATTACCATGACTATGGCACCTACCCAGCCCTGCCAAGGGATAGCGTATCCGTCAACTCCGAATATCAGGCCGCATACGACGAAGCACCATACAGGTCCCCAGAAAGCGTAAGTTCCGTTACATCCCATACCGAGGGCAGCACCGCACATCGCAGCACCTCTGTACCAGTATTTGAATGACCATGACGCGAATACGCCGCCTATGAAGAACAGCCATATGGAAGGCATGTCTGTCAGAGCCTGACCTACCATCGATATTCCCGTTCCGAGTCCGTCTCCGCCTATCAGCGACAGTATGGAAACGAGGATGATGCCGTTGCCTATGCCGGAAGTTACCTGACGGATCGTGATCGCAACTTCGGTATCGACCATGGAGCATGCATATCCGCCCATAGCTCCTTCTATGCCCCATCCGAGCGCACATACGAAGGCAGAAACGAAACCTATCAGCATAACAGGATCGAATCCGTCTATGGACATTCCCGTGCTTCCTATGAGTGTAGCAGCGGCAAGACAGATTATGATACCTAATACCATTCCCTTGGACAGAACCTGTTTGTACACTATCCTTCCGATGATGGCACCCAGCGCCGCATTCAGCGAAGCGATAGGCACTATGATTGATCCGGCCGTCTGAAGAGCCAGGGCATATGCCGTAGATGCCAGCGGGCCTCCGATAAGCGCTACCGTTATAAGGATCCTTCCCGGCTTAGTCTTCAACGTTCTGAAAAAGTCTCCAAGTCTTCCCAGCACCGCAGCCTGTATCAGCGTGTATACCGCCGAACAGATATCGTTCGTCGCCGCTCCTATGGCGCTGAGTGTGTAAGTGAGGGCAAATCCTGTGATCGCACCTCCGTACCAGTCCGCCCATATACCGGTTCCCATTCCCTGCGTCATGAAGGCTGTGTATCCTCCATACAGGAATCCCGACATAAGCGCAATGATAAGGCCCTTTTTACGGTATGCCCTTTCCTGTGCTCGTTTTGCATCCAGCGCATTCGCGGATACAGCCATTGCACTTTCGCTCATAATACTCCTCCTTTTAGTCAATAGATAAAATGAATATAAGTGATAACTCATCAGATCCGCGCTTTGCGGATCTCATATGCTTTTCCCATAGACTTTCTCAGCAGTATCACCGATAATACGGCAAGAGCCGCCTGTGATACCGGCACCGAAAGCCATACGCCCGTTACCCCCATTAGCGGAGGCAATACGACTGTCGCCAATATCCCCATCAATATAAGTTCGCCATATATGAGCGTATATGCGTATTTGTTTTCATCCATCGCGTAGAATACGGATGTCATTACCCTCTCAACAGCTATGAACAACATTCCCGCCGCAAAGTACGGCATCGCTCCCGCCACATCGGATATGCCGCGCTCACTCATCCCGAAGAATGCAGATATCTCTCTGCTCCAGATGACCAGCGCCGCCGCAGATACTGCGGATGTGACAAGCGACATTGTCAGCGCCATATTGCGCAGTTTTCTGACCATGTCCATGTTCCCCGCTCCGTAATATCTGCTTATCAGAGGCTGCGAACCGTCGCCGACACCCTGTATCAGCATCTGAACTATATATGCCACATAGGATATAACGGCGTAACAGGCAGCCGCCCTGTCCCCGCCATGTATTATGGCATTCTTGTTCATTATGATTATTATCACGCTGCCTGCAAACGTAAGTCCGAACGGAGATACTGCCACTGCCAGGATCTCCTTTATCTTCTTCATATCCGCCGCCGGCTTTATATAACCGGCCAGCTTCCTCCTGACCGCCAGGAATATCAGGCTCGGTATTATGGAACATCCCTGTCCCAGAACCGTAGCCAGCGCCGCTCCCATCATTCCCCAGCCGAATACGGCTATGAACAACCAGTCCAGGATCACATTCACCATGAATCCCGTTATCATCGATATCATGGCGATATGTGCACCGTCGTAGTTTCTTACAACCGGCACCAGTCCGCTCCCGATTATCTGGAACGCCGTACCGAAGATTATCCATCTTATGTATTCCTCACCCATAGTCATGAGGGCTCCGGAGGCACCGAAGAACGTCAGTAAGTACGGGTATGCCGCATACAGCAGCAGCGTCTCCACTATCCCAGCCATCAGGAGCATTACGAGAGTTATACCCAGATAGCGTCTCTGGTCTTCAAGTCTGTTCTTTCCCTGCGAGATCGATATGAATATGGAGCCGCCCATTCCCAGCGCCGTTCCGGTAGCCAGGATGAATGCCGTTATCGGATAGGCGACGTTTATCGCCGCCAGGCCGTCTTCATTCAAATAATTCCCCACGAACCATCCGTCAACGATGGAATATATCCCGGAAAATGAGAATGCGATCATTGACGGAATTACAAATCTGAAAAATTCTCTGTTCACTGTACCGTTCCTCTTCCTTATACTGTAATTCTAAGCGATACCCATAGGAGGAATGTCAATTTAAAAATTGTCATTTTTTTTATATAGCAAAACGCATATCGTATTCATTTTTTCATTTGCCTGAGAACTCTCGTTTTTCATATAATATATCGTTTGTTATTTGTCTATCACTCTGAAATACTCCGCTTTTCAGGCAAATAAAAAAGCCGGAGCCAAACATAGGTTCGGTTCCGGGTATCTGTGCTCCCGATGAATATTTATTCCCGATCGTATTATTTTCGCAAAAAAACATTCCCCTTAAGGGAATGGTCGGATCACATGTATCCGTCGTCCCTGGCCTTTGCTTCCTCCCACGGGAGCACGTCTCCGTCTTCTTTGAGATACTCAAGGAGCTCCGGTATACCCTCTCCCGTGTATGCACTGACAAAAAACACTTTTTCACATCCCGCCAGCCTCAGCCATTCCGCCGCCTGTTCGGGCTCTGCGAGCCTGTGCTCTATCTTTGTCACGATGCCCACCACCTCTCTGTTGCACATCGATGTGACGTTGGGCGGATAAAGGGAATACGGCTCTATAGCGCTCAGTAAAAGTCCCACGACATCAGCTTCGTATGAGTACACCGCCAGAGCCCCGCCAAGGTGCTTCGTCTCGGCATATTCTCCCGGCGTATCTATGATCACATCGTAGTTGTTCACATATTGCGTCTTATGATATGTGATGGTCTCGCCCTTCATTGCCTGCGTGAGCGTAGTCTTTCCGGCCTCGCTCCTCCCCATGAAAATTATCTTTCTCATGCCACGCCTTTTCTACCTTCTCGTTATATCACAGACCGCATATCCCAGATCGCTGCCGAAATATCTCACTATCTCTTCCACGGCATTCGTCACCTCTGCTATGAGGCCTGTTATTATCAATGTCCCGCTGAACCTGTCCACGAACCCGAGATACACATCGCCTTCCTTCGTGGCGATATCTCCGGCTATCACTGCCGACTCCGCAGGGCTCATGTTTATTATTCCTATCGCAGACTTATCGTAATCCACATCGGGATTCAGCCCCAGCTTTTTATACACTATCGGCCTGGGGCCTCCGATTATGTGCGCCAGCGTTATCTGCTTTCCCGGTACGAGCTCCTGTATTATCCTCAGCCTTCCTTCCGCATCCTGCGGCAGCATATCCTTTATATCAACCATTTTACCGTCTCTCCTTCTTCATCTGTCCTTCTTACCTGTCTATGTCCACCAGAACTTCCGTAACGAAATCATCCACCTTGTGTATCGTCCAGTAATCCGTGACATACCTCTCTATGGACGTGTTACCGTATTTATACCCATGGGATTGAGCCCACCTGAATATCTTTTCATACGTCTCGTTTATATTGTCATGGGATCCTATATGATACGCCGACAGCATCATCTTCCCTCCTACG
>CASEFF010000196.1 GCA_949287115.1 uncultured Bacillota bacterium
CAATTATGAGGTAATGTTCATCATCGATCCCGCACTGGAAGACGACAAGAAGGAAGCTACGATCGAGACCGTAAAGGAGATCATCGGAGCAGCCGGAGAGGTCGGCAACGTAGACGTGTGGGGCATGAGAAAACTCGCTTATCCTATCCAGAAGAAATCTGAAGGATATTACGTTGTTGCTGAGTTCAAGGCAGACGCCACATTCCCGGCGGAGCTGGACAGAAGACTCAAGATATCCGACAACGTTATCAGACACCTGATAATAAACAAGGATGAAAAATAGGAAGAGGGGTGCGGTATGAATAGTGTTGTACTGATCGGAAGATTGACCCGAGACCCTGAAGTAAGGTATATTTCCGAGAGTCAGATGGCTGTCGCGACTTTTACCGTTGCCATAGACAGGCCGGTAAGATCGGGGCAGGAAAAGAAGACGGACTTCCCGAGAGTGACGGTGTTCGGCAGACAGGCCGAGAACTGCGAGAGATTCCTTGCAAAGGGAAGACTCGTGGGAGTTCAGGGAAGGATCCAGACCGGAAGCTATACCAATAAAGAAGGCCGGACGGTCTACACGACCGACGTTGTGGCCGACAGAGTTGAATTTTTGGAATGGGGCGACAGGAACGACAGAGCCGGAGGCGGATATCAGGACAGAGATCAGCGACCGGCGGGACAGGACTCCGGAAAGGATATGGGAGTGCCGGAAGGATTTCAGGCGCTTCAGGACGACGATATCCCGTTCTAAAAAAATAAGGAGAAAGGAGACCTTATCATGGATAACAAGAGACGCGGCGGCATGAGAAGAAAAAAGGTATGCCAGTTCTGCGCGGATAAGACCGAGACCATAGATTACAAGGATGTTGAAAAGCTCAGAAAGTACGTGACCGAGAGAGGCAAGATCCTCCCTAAGAGAATCACGGGAACATGCGCTGTTCACCAGAGAGAAGTCACGAGGGCGATAAAGAGAGCGAGGATCGTTGCTCTGCTGCCTTACACTGCTGACTGATCCGGACATCCGGTATCTTAAAGGACAGGAAAACGGGCTGTCGCATCACACGGTCGACCGATCGATGCGGCGGCCTTTTTATTGTGCTGAGACGATGCCGCAGGCTCTGGCGGATCCGGCGAAGGTGCCGCCCCGCGCAGGACACTTGCCTATGCCACAGGCCCTCACGCGCAGTGTCGCCTCATGTCCCGCGCCCGCGCCGCCCGGCCCATTAAAAAAAGACAAAAAGGTCAAAATGTGATATAATAACCAATACGTATAGACATTTTTAGGAGAAGATCGGATGTACCTGCTGCTGATATACTTTTTAATACTTGTTGTACCTGCCGTGACGATGCTGCCGTACATCAGACTGAGGAAGACATCGCCCTACACGACGGTCCTCTACGGGACCCTGTGGACGGTGGCATCCATCGTGCTGGTGTTCATGGCCGCTTCCATGTCGGGGCAGGGGCTGTTTGCACAGATAAAGACCCTCATAGAAACGATGGCGGGGGAGCTGGCGAAGAACCCGATGGTCACGGAGACGCTGGGACTTGCTTCCGCCGGCGAGGCGGAGAAAATCGCCGCCATAAGCAATCTCTACAGCAGCGTATTTTCCGTCATGCCGGCGTGCCTGATGCTGCTGAGTCTCGTCGCATCATACGTCGAGTACATCATAATAACGAAGATAATGAGCAAACGCGTGGAAGTGGCAAAGATGCCTAAATTCCGCGAGTTTTCATGGCCAAACAGCGCCTTCATGGGCGTCATGGGTATGTATCTCATATCGTGGCTGCTGACGGTCACGGAGGTGTTCACCGACAGCATGGTGTACATGAACATGGACATGCTGTTCAATTTCGTGTTTGCGATACAGGGCGTTTCGGTGGTGCTGATGTTCTGCCACATGAAGAGGATACCGAAAGCCGTCGGCGTCGTGCTGTCCATCGTGATGTGGATGACGTATATCGGAAAGATGGCGCTGCTGATAATAGGCATGTTCGATCTCATACTGGGAATCAAGAAGAGGATAAAGAGCAGAGGATAGACAGAGGACGACAGAAGACAGAGAGGAACGGGAAAGGAGAAACCGGCTGATTTGCCGAGTGGGCGTTGAGCCCGGGAGAAAGATATGTACGTTGGTAGGATAGAAAAACTGTTGACGCACTATTCGGTGGTGCCGATGTGTATAATAAACTCCTCAGGAAAGGTGACGAGAGCCAACAGCAGGATCGCAGACGTGTTCAAGTACGACGGTATCG
>CASEFF010000197.1 GCA_949287115.1 uncultured Bacillota bacterium
CCGTACATCTCGTGTTCTCCGAACCCGAACCTGACTCTCACATCACACCAGTCTCCGTGTGCGAACCCCGCCGTCTCGCCTTTATGGAAAAAGCAGACGAACCCGAGAAACTGTATATCGTCTTCGCAGCACGTCATGACGTGTCTTCCCGGCACGAAATATTCGCTGTCCTCATCCATGCTGGCGCAGTACCTGCCTCTGAAACAGATCTCCTTTCCCACATACCTTGACGGATGCTCTATCGCATCCACGTACCACAGTCCGTAATCCATATCGTCGATCTTCACGATATCGCCGCTGTAGTCAAAAGGCATCTCGTCTACCGCGTTTTCCATCATCTCGCCGTCTTTGCTCTCAAACGCCAGCTGGCATTGCGGGTTCAGCCCCTTGATGGCGCGCCTGAACCTTATCTTGTCCGTATCCCCGTCACACCTGTTTATTATCACAAGATTCGAAGGTTTTAACGGCTCCATGAACATCTTTCGCATATTGGTCATGTAAAGATCCGCCGTCTCGGCATTCACCGTAGTATATATGCCGCCGATATACCAGTCTTTCGGCATACCGCAGTCAAACAGTCTTTCCGTTTCCCACATGCCGTTATATTCAACAAGCACCTGCGCCGGCTCATAGTCGCGTTCTATGCGTTCCCATAACGCCCCGTTGAGGTCTTCCGGGTCTTCGGCATTCATCAGCACCATAGACGATTTTCTCAGAAACTCTTCACTGAAAGGGACTTCCCCCTCTTCGCACTGTACCAGCACCGTCGTTCCCGGTTCGAGGAAATCCTCTTCACCCGCTACCTCATATATCAATGTGGTCTTGCCGCTTTCCAGCAATCCCGTAAAAACATAAACCGGAGTCTCCATATCCGACCTTCTTTCTCATATCTGCATCACGAAACTCACGCTGCCGATAATCATCGGCCGTCTGTCATGATCCCAGCACCTGCTCAAGAGCCTCTTCGTCTATATCGGTCCCTATGACGCATATCCTCCCGGTGTAATCCGGACGGCAATCCCTGATCTCCAGCTCTTCCGGCACCATATCGAATTCGATCCAGCCGCCGTCATCCGTCTGAACTATGCCTTTCGCCCTGAGGATATCGCCGAAATCATCCGTGTTGCCCATAAGCCTCAGCAGGTCTTCGAGAGCGCTCCTGTCGAATTTCTTCACCGTTTCTTTTCCCCAGCTCGAGAACACTTCATCCGCATGATGATGTCCCTCGTGATGGCCGCATCCGCACTCTCCGCCGTGATGATCGTGTCCATGGTCGTGTTCATGTCCGTGATGGTCGTGATGTTCGTGTGCATGGTCATGATGCTCATGAGACTCGTGATCGTGATGGTGCTCATGGTCATGAATATGCCCGTGATGCTCGTGGACCAGTTCATCTATCACGTTTTCAACGGCATGCGCGTTATCGAGAGCCGCTCTTATCATATCTCCCGACAACTCCTGCCACGGAGTTGTCACCAGTGCCGCCCTGTCGTTTTTTTCTCTTATCAGCTCCGCGCATTCCTTCAGCCTGTCTTCAGTCATGTCCTGACTGCGGCTTATGACTATCGTTCCGGCGTGCTCTATCTGGTCGTTAAAGAATTCGCCGAAATTTTTCATATACATCTTCGCCTTCTTGCCGTCCACAACGGTGATAAGACTGTCCACCTCAACGCCCGCCTCGTCTTTCATGTCGAGTACGGCCTTTGCCACATCCGACAGTTTGCCGACTCCCGACGGCTCTATTATTATCCTGTCCGGCGCAAAATCTTCACTGACGCGTTTTAACGCTCTGGCAAAATCGCCCACCAGCGTACAGCATATACATCCCGAATTCATCTCCGTTATCTCTATGCCGGCTTCCTGCATGAACCTGCTGTCTATGCCTATCTCACCGAATTCGTTTTCTATCAGCACTATCTTCTCGTTACCGTATACTTTTGAAATCAGTTCCTTTATGAACGTCGTCTTACCGGCTCCGAGAAAACCCGATATTATATCTACTTTTATCATGTTCTGTTCCCCGTTTTCAGATATTTTCATCTATATGATTATATCACAGCTGTGCAACATACTCCACCGCTCACGGAAAAAAGGCGCGGCTATGCCGCGGATCCCGTATTTCTTTCACCCATACCGCAAAGGGCTTCGAACTCGCGCAGCTTCTTTCGCGCCTCCTCACTTACGTTCTTCGGCACCTCTATCTGTACCGTGACGAAATGATCCCCGTGCTTTGACGGATCCTTCATTGAAACGATACCCTTGTCCTTTATGCGGAGTTTCGTTCCCGACCGGGTTCCCGACGCTATCCTGCACATGACTTTACCGTGAAGAGTCTGCACGGCCACTTTACCGCCCAGCACGGCCGTTGAAAACGGCACGTATGCGGTCGAATAGACGTCCATGCCCTTTCTCTCCATATCGGGTCTATTCGCGACCTTTACCTTAAGGAGCAGATCACCGTTTTTCCCGCCATTTGCTCCCGGCGTGCCCCTGCCCTTAAGTCTCACGCTCTTGCCCGTATCTATACCGGCAGGTATGTGCACCTTTATGGAGCTTGCCTTGCCCGTCGACGGGTCCTTTATATTTATGTATTTGTCGCACCCGAATGCAGCCTCGTCAAAGGACACGTCTATATCCGCCGTCACGTCGCTGCCGTCCTGCCTGAAATCACGGGTATCAAATCCGGAAAATCCGTGTGAAAATCCCCCGCCGAAGATGTCCTTCAGGATGTCATCCATATCTCCGCCTTCAAAACGGTACTCTCTGTAATTCCCGCCGTTGCCGCCATAGCTTTTGAAACCGCCGAACCCATCGAAACCACCGAAGCCTCCCTGAGCTGTCCCTGCTCCTGCACCGGCCGCGCTGCCGTCGAAGGCCGCATGTCCGAACTGATCGTAGAGCTTCTTCTTTTCCGGATCGTTGAGGACTGAATACGCCTCGGATATCTCCTTGAATCTTTCCTCCGCCTCTGCATTTCCTGAATTGGTGTCGGGGTGATACTTCTTCGCCATTTTCCTGTATGCCTTTTTTATATCGTTTTGCGAAGCGCCCTTATTTATACCCAGCACTTCGTAGTAATCTCTCTTATTTGCCATTGCTTATCACCTCACCGCTCTATATGACAATACCCCGCGGGAGCATCCCACGGGGTACATATCATGACATTATTACTATCCCTCGATGGAGATGTAACGTTTAGTATCTTCAATTTTCTTAGCTTCCTCCTTTGGAACGCTGAAGGACAGGACTCCGTTCTCGTACTTAGGATGTATATCCTCTTCCGTAACGTGATCTCCCACGTAGAAGCTCCTGCTCATGCTGCCGGAATAACGCTCACGCCTGAGGTAGTTGCCTTCCTCGTCCTTCTTGTCGTTATCGACGCCCTTTGAAGCGCTTACCGTAAGATAGCCGTTCTCCAGCTCCATCTGGATCTCGTCTTTCTTGAACCCCGCCAGATCTATATCGATCTCGTAGTTTCCGTCCTTTTCCTTTACATCCGTCTTCATCAGGTTCTGTCCGTGCTTGCCGTACAGTCTCTTCTCCATGTTGGAGAAATCCGGGAATGCAAAGTCGTTCATAAAATCATCAAACAAACTGTCTCTGAAAATTGTTGGCATCATCATATGTCATCGCTCCTTCCGATAAATAATCTTTTTAAAATCTCCCGGGCCTTACGGCCCGTTCCCTTTTCCTCTTTCTGATGTTATTATAGCACCGTTGTTAGCACTCGTCAATAGCGAGTGCTAA
>CASEFF010000198.1 GCA_949287115.1 uncultured Bacillota bacterium
TAACGCCTAGTTCTCACCCGTCCCCACCGGCGCGTAAGTTAAACGCGCAAGAGCTTGCGTAAAGCAAGAGAACGAATATAAAAAAAGATGGAACGTGTCTCCCATCTTTTTTTGTTGCCTGTTTTATATACACCGCCAATATGATATACTGATGTAAATATCTGACGAAACGGAGGCCATCCACATGAGTACACACATCAACGCAGCCAACAGGAACGACATCGCTCCATCCATACTCCTGCCGGGAGATCCGCTGAGGGCGAAATTCATAGCCGAAAACTTCCTGGAAAATCCGAGATGCTACAATGAGATACGCGGTATGCTGGGATATACGGGCACTTATAAAGGCGTTCCTGTCTCCGTACAGGGCACGGGCATGGGGATGCCTTCGATGGGAATATACTCGTGGGAACTGATAACCGAATACGGCGTACAGAATCTCATAAGGGTCGGTACTGCCGGCTCCTTCCACGACCACATCAAGGTAAAGGACATCGTTGTCGGCATGGCAGCTTCCACCGACTCCAATTACATCCACGCCTTCGATCTGCCCGGCACTTACGCGCCATGTGCCAGCTACGACCTGCTGACAAAGATAAGCGCGGCATCCGAAGATCTTAACATACCGTTCAAGGCCGGCAACATCGTATCCTGCGATGTTTTCTACGAGCTGGGCGACGAATGGTGGAAAAAGTGGGCGTCCATGGGCATAATGGCGGTGGAAATGGAGGCCGCGGCACTGTACATGAACGCAGCTTACAACGACGTCAACGCCATAGCCATAATGACCATAAGCGATCATTTCGTCACCGGAGAAAAGGCGACCGCAGAGGAAAGGGAAAGCACGTTCACCGACATGATGGAACTGGCTCTTGAAGCGGCGATCAAATAGCAGGCGCATACACAGCAGGCGCACTAAGGAGGAAACACATTGAAAGTACTTGAATCCGCAGAAAACTATCTTGAATCCATACTCATACTGAAAAACGAAAAAGGGACCGTAAGGGCCATCGACATAGTAAACTACCTGGGCTTTTCAAAGCCCAGTGTCAGCATAGCTCTCAAGCAACTGGAAACCAACGGGTTCATCACAAGAGACGAGGACAACCACATATCCCTCACCGAATCGGGTAAGGAGATCGCTGACTCCATATACGAACGTCATCAGCTGCTGAGCAAGCTGTTCATGAAGATAGGCGTCAGCGAAGGCACCGCAAAAGACGATGCCTGCAAAGTTGAACACCATATAAGTCAGGAAACCTTCGAACGGCTGAAGGAGCTGTACGACAGCCTCGACAGATAGGTTCCCCGGCCGCAGCACTACACCCTTATATCGTCCTTGAGCTTTTCAAACGTCTTGTCGCCTATGCCCGAGACGTTTTTTATGTCTTCTATCGTATCGAACCTGCCGTTTTCCTCCCTGTAATCGATTATCTTTTCGGCAGTCACCGGCCCTATACCGTCAAGTTCCTGTAATTCGGGAGAATCGGCCGTATTGATGTTTATCTTACCGTCCGAATAGTAAGCCGCTCCCGAAGATGTGCCGAACTGCTGTCCATCCGCATCTTCCGCCATGAGAGACGGAACGAATATCTTCTCACCGTCCTCGACGAAGGCCGCCCTGTTGATGCCGCTCACATCAGCATCTTCCGTCAGCCCTCCCGCCGCTTTTATGGCATCCTCCACCCTACTGCCTTCTTCAAGCTCGGCCACCATAGGCTCGTTCACCGCACCGCCGATATCCACAAGTATACCCGCAGGCGCAGTCTCCGTCACAGCTTCCGTCTCCGCAACGACCTCGTCTTCCCCGTCTTCCGTTCCCGGCGCGAAGGCAAAAAAGGCGACCACTATCACCACAGCGATAGCAGCCACCTTTATGATCATATCCTTGTTCTCATCGAAAAATACCCTGAGCTTCCCGTTATCCTTTATATGATCCGCAAATCTCTTCATGACTCACACCTCCCTTTGTATTATTTTACAATTAATGGAAGTATTTGTCAATAACTTAATCGAAATATATCTCCTCCCTGACGACCTCCGCCTCGTCCCTGTCGGTATCGAGAGCGAAATGCGTCTTCACTGTTTCCATGACAAGCTCCGGGCTCAGATTGGAAACGCTGCCGGCATCGAGCACGGCCCTTATCTCGAGCACATCGCCGTCCGGCGTGAATGTTATATCCCTTATCATGGGCTTTATGTCCACTTCCACGGGAGTCTTTTTCTTCTTGCTCTTCTTCAGCGTCGTTATCCTGTCCCTCCCCATATATGAAGCCTTCATGTCATCTCCGCTCGAAGTGATGTCATTCTTCACAGGCATCCTCATAACATAGGAAGCAGCTGTCGTCCGCGCAGCCAGCGTCTTTTTGCCTTCGTTGCCGACGGAACATCCGAGTATGTCGAGTCCGTCAGGCATCAGCTCCGACAGACGCCTGCCGATATCATCCGGATCGTATTCCGTCTCCGTCTCCAGCTCCACCATTTCACGAAGGCCTTCGTATCCCAGCGAAAGAGGCTGTGCAAAACTCATCTTCGGATGCGGATTGAATCCCTTTGAATAGCCGAGCTTTATCCCGGCTCTCTTTATCGACCTGTAAAACAGCCTCATGAGATCCAGATGGGATATATAACATATGGTGCCTGTCTTTGAGAATGTCAGTATGTATCTATAATACATCGCGCACCTCCGTCATGTCTACGTTGCTGAAACACTCCGCGTACCTGTTGATGCCGCATCCCGTGCAGCCCTGTCTGCAATCCGGCGTGGTCTTCGCCGCCCTGGCCCTTTCATTTTCCTCTATCAGATATTCCTTCCTTATGAGCGGATCTATCACATCCCACGGCAGCACTTCGTCGTAGCTGCGCTCCCTGCTGCTGTAAAAGTCAGGATCCGTGCCGGTCATCCTGAACGCCTCGTCCCACAACTCCTTTCTGAACTTGTCGCTCCAGCTGTCGAACCTGCATCCCAGGCCGTGAGCGGCCTCCAGCACTCTGCCCGTTTTCCTGTCTCCCCTTGCCAGTACAGCTTCCAGTCTGCTCGTACCGGTCTCGTGGTAGTTGAATGTGACACCCTTTATGCGCAGTTTGCCCGAAAGGAAATTATGCTTTTCTATGAACATCTCGTCCGTATCCTGAGCAGCCCACTGAAACGGCGTATGAGCCTTCGGCACGAAATTGGAAACGCTCACCGTCACTCTGAATCTGCCTCCCTTTCTGCCCCTGACCGCATAGTTTATATCCATTATGCGCTTCGCTATATCTCCTATGCCCGCTAGGTCCTCATACGTCTCTCCCGGAAGTCCCGCCATGAAATACAGCTTTATGTGCTCCCAGCCCAGCTGTACCGCCTGCTCCACCGCACCGAATATGTCTTCTTCCGTTATGTTCTTGTTTATGATATCTCTGAGCCTCTGGCTGCCTGCTTCAGGAGCGAAGGTGAGGCCCGATTTCCTGTAACCCTGTATCTCATCGAGAACTTTAAAGGAAAAGGAATCCATTCTGAGGGACGGCAGCGAAAGAGCCACGTTGCGACCGGCGCACATCCCCATCAGCTCCGTCGCCAGATCCTCGAACCGCGAATAATCGCTCGTGGAAAGGGACAGCAGCGAAAGCTCGTCGTGTCCTGTATTGTCCAGCTGCTCCATGGCAAGCCGCTCTATCGTCTCCTTTTTTCTCTCCCTTACCGGCCTGTATATCATGCCCGCCTGACAGAACCTGCATCCTCTGGTGCATCCTCTGAACGTTTCCACGACCGCCCTGTCATGTACCGTCTCGATGAACGGCACTATGTTCCTGACCGGAAAGGCTGCGCTGTCCAGATCCTTCACCACGGCGCGCTTCACCCTGTCGGGCGCACCTTCATACAGCTTTTTGATCTCCTTTACAGTTCCGTCTTCGTTGTATACGGGTTCATAGAACTTCGGGACGTACACTCCGTCCAGCGCGCAGACCGCCTTCAGGAAAGCCTCCTTCGACTCGCTTCTTTTCCATACATCGCATATCTTTTCCTGGATCTCTTCGCCGTCACCGATTATGAAGAGATCGATGAAGTCCGCCAGCGGCTCGGGATTGTAGGCGCATGGCCCTCCCGCCACTATCACGGGATATTCCTCTCCGCGGTCTTCACTGCGGCATGGTATGTTTCCCAGCTCGAGCATATTGAGTATGTTGGTATATGAAAGCTCGTACTGCAGCGTGAACCCGAGTATATCAAGCTCCTTCACCGGAGTCCGCGTCTCGAGGGTGAACAGCTCTCTTCCGCTTTCTCTCATGAGCTTTTCCATATCCTCAGCCGGTGCAAACACCCTCTCGCAGTATATATCATCGTTCCTGTTGAGTACATCGTAGAGTATCTGCAGTCCCATATAGGACATACCTATCTCGTATATATCGGGAAAAGCGAAGCCGAACCTGACGGAAACGCTTTCCGGATCCTTCTTCACCGAATTGATCTCTCCACCCGTGTATCTTGCAGGTTTCTCGACTTTTCCGAGCATACCGTGCAGTTCTCTGTCTATATTCATCCAGCCTGTTCTCCCTTTTCTTTCAGATCTCCATCCAGAAGTTCATCTATGGAGACCCCGATCCTGTCTTCTATTTCATCTATGAACCGTCTCGTATCCTTTTTCTTTTCCAGTATGATACGTTCGGCATCCGGACGCCCGTTCCGTTTTGCCTTGTCTATTATGTAGTCCATCCTTGCATCCAGACCCACATAGCTGTCTTCCTTCACCAGCCTGTCGCCGAGGCAGACCATGTCGGTCTCCGTCACTTTATCCAGAGGCGAGAACCCGGGATATTTCATATGAGCTCTTATTATCCTGCCTTCCTCTTCATACCCCAGCTTTTCCATGATGTCGGCACCCACATCCCAGTGCCTGTCCTCGGTCCTTGCTATATCGTGGAGCATTCCCGCCGCAAGGACGAGCTCCGCATCGAGATCCGCGCCTTTTTCATTAAGCGCCTTCGATATGGTCACAGCCACACGCGCCACTTCTCTGCAATGTTTCCTCACGTGCTCCGGAGTGCCGTATTCATCTAAAAGCCTCTCGCATTCCTCTACAGTCGGATGTTTCATAAAAACGCCTCCCATCGCTGCCCTACAGATAATCCTCATCGAAATATTCGAACTCGAAATCCTTTATCCTTATGGTGTCTCCGTCTTCGATGCCCATTTCCTTCATCTTTTCGATGGCACCGCTGTTTTCGATATATCTGTACAGATACCTGAGGGATCCCGCATCGTTGAAATTTGCCGAATTGAATATCTTCTCCAGCTGTTTCCCTTCAAGTATATAGTTCCTTCCGTCAAATACCACTCTGACCGTCCTGTAATCGGGATCGAAGCTGTCAGATTCAAAGTCGAACATCTCGAGGCTCTCCTCTTCAACAGGCTCCTGTGCCAGTCTGTCGAGCTGTGCGGCGGCTTCCGCCAGCACCTCTCTGACGCCTATGTTTATCGGCGCCGACATCGGAAACACCTTGTAACCCATGGCCTCCACGTGCTCTTTGAACCTGATGTACCCCGGATCATCCTCGCTGATGAGATCTATCTTATTGGCTGCAACGATCTGAGGTTTTTTCATCAGCCCGGGACTGTACTGCGCAAGCTCTCTGTTGATCTTGTCGAAATCCTCCACCGGATCCCTTCCTTCACTGCCCGCGACATCCACAACGTGTATGAGCACCTTGGTGCGCTCTATGTGCTTGAGGAACTTGTGCCCCAGGCCTGCGCCCTCGTGCGCCCCTTCTATTATACCGGCGATATCCGCCATGACAAAACCCGTTCCGAACATTTCAACGACGCCGAGATTGGGCTCTATGGTGGTGAAGTGATAGTTGGCTATCTTCGGTTTTGCGCTGGTCGCAACGGACAGCAGCGTGGATTTACCCACATTGGGAAATCCCACAAGACCCACGTCGGCTATGAGCTTCATCTCCAGTATGACGTTCCTTTCCTTTGCAAAGCCGCCGGCTTCCGCAAAGTTGGGAGCCTGTCTCGTCGGCGTGGCGTACTTCGCATTGCCTTTTCCGCCCTTTCCGCCTCTTGCCGCAACGAACGACTGACCGTTTTCCGTCAAGTCCTTCATCAGCAGTCCCGACTCCTCATCTATGACCATCGTGCCCACGGGAACCTTTATTACAAGGTCCTGTCCGTTTTTGCCGAATCGCTTCTTCTTCATGCCGTTCTGGCCGTTTTCGGCTTCGTATTTTCTCTTGTATCTGAAATCCATCAGCGTCCTGAGGTTTTCATCAGCCTGAAATATGACGTCACCGCCTTTTCCGCCGTCTCCGCCATCGGGTCCGCCTTCCGGCACGAACGGTTCTCTCCTGAATGAAACAGCTCCATCGCCGCCTTTTCCCGATCTTATATATATCCTGGCTCTGTCTACAAACATGAGTCCTCCTCCGCGGTATCGTCCGCAAAATAACAGAGCCCCTACAGAGTAGGGGCTCAAAACATTTGATCTATGCTTCCTTTGGATATACGCTTATCTGCTTTCTCTTCTTGTCGTATCTCTCGAACTTTACAGCTCCGTCAATCTTCGCAAACAAGGTATCGTCTCCACCGACACCGACATTGTTGCCTGCGTGGAACTTGGTTCCTCTCTGTCTAACCAGAATGCTGCCGGCGCTTACGAACTGACCGTCACCCGTCTTCACACCAAGACGTTTCGACTCACTGTCACGACCGTTCTTCGAGCTACCTACACCTTTTTTACTTGCCATCGACCAGACACCTCCTCGCTATATCAATTAAACCACAGTTATACTTTACAATCAACTATTTGAGCGCAGCTTCTATAGTCTCGATCATTACCGCGTTAGTAGCCTTCTCGTCGATCTCTATGTTGTTTTCCTTAGCGAACTCTATGAGCTCAGCTTTTCTCATGGATTTCAACGCAGGTTTCTTCGCCGGCTTTTCAGCGGTCTTCGCTTCCTCGGCTGCTGCAGGTGCGGCCTTTACCGTCTCAGCTGCTGCCGGAGCGCTCTTTCCGTCAATGGAAGTTATCTCCACCAGTGTATAAGGCTGTCTGTGTCCCTGCTTCTTTCTGTAATCCTTCTTTGCCTTATACTTGAAGATCACTACCTTCTTGCCCTTACCGTTCTCAACGACCTTTCCTTCGACCGTCGATCCCTCGACATAAGGTGTTCCTACTTTGGCGTCAGCACCTTCGCCTACGACGAGTACCTTATCGAATACCACTTTCTCACCGTCTGCGATGCCGAGCTTTTCAACGGCGATCTGATCTCCGTTCTTTACTCTGTACTGCTTCCCGCCTGTTTCAATAATCGCGTACATTTAGTTTCTTACCTCCTCTATCCAGTCTCGCCTATGCAAGGTACCGATCGCCTCTGCGTCCGGATTTGTCAACCTTTTTCGAGCGGCTTACATCTATATATATTACTATATGTGGTGCGGGTTGTAAAGGAAAATTTGGCGGATATTTTTCGACTTTTTGCGGGGTTGATTGTAAAATGAAATATGACAAATGAAAAAGTCATATCAGATGTCATATATTAATTTTCTTTTTCTATTAACGCCATAGGTAAATATAGCGGCGACAAACCCGATAGTGTGAAAATTGTTGTAACATACGCAGACAACTGAGGATATGTTAAATGATCCGCTTCATTTCCGAGTTCATCAATTCTCTCATTGACATCATTTTCATCCTTTAAATCAAAAAAACCATTCATTTCAATGAAATATCGCCAAGCTCATTGTATATAAATGCTTTTGCCGTCTGACAGTTATTCATAGTCGCAATCGCAGTGCTTACGTA